>DAOTFQ010000008.1:0-12967 GCA_035446665.1 Candidatus Dojkabacteria bacterium
AGTGTCTCACAATATCTCTGAAGTTCCATTGCAGAGTAAGGAGAGGGAGTAGACAACTTTTCATTGTTTACCCTGTTAGCCAATTCCCTGTTTAGCGAAAGAGAAGTAATGAGGGAGAACTTACCATTATTCTTTCTTGTATTAGTAAGTGTCTCCTCTAGGATTTTTGTTTCATTTAGGAACTCTTTACTGTCAAATTCTTTTTTGTCTAATTTTTCATTTAGGAAATAGAAGAGGTAGTCAAACCTCTTTACATTTTTAAAGAGTGAATTAAAACCCTTAAAGTCAAAAAAATCAAAGAGCTCAGATTTCTTAAGTTCCGAAAGGTATCTTCGTGTCTCACTATTAAACTTATCTATTATAACAACATAACATCCTTGTTCTATAAGAGTTTTTGCTGTTAGATAACCCACTCTATTTCCCCCATGAACTATTATGGCTATAGGTGTCTGTGGCTTTATTTTGTTTAACCGCAAATTACTCATTTTGTATATTTGTTATTCATTTACATCTTTTTTATCAACAACTTCCTTAGTGGTATCTTCCTCAGAACCTTCTTCCTCTGTCGCTTCTGTATCAATAGATTCAAACTCTACCGGTATTGGAAAATGGAAGGCTTTAAGATTGAGAACATAATTGTTTCGCAGTAACACTGGAACAGCTACTTCCTCATGTCCAGGGGCTAAGATCTTAATTTCATACTGACTTTCTCTTAATCCGAGATTTGTTATTGGACTAACTTTTAAAAACTCCCCATCCAAAAATACCTTGGAATCGTCAACGTTACTTATTACGGTTAAGAATCCCTCATCTGAGGTTGTCCTGATAGGTGTGTAATATAGGATTGTTCCGTGTAGTAGGTCCTCTGGTCCTATCTCTAGATCTATTCTAGCAGAAGTATTTCTTGTTAGCTCAATCTGAAATGAGTGCTTTTTGTAGAAAGCTTCCTTTTCGACTACTTTCTGCAGCTCTACAAGGTAAGAACCTTCTGGAAGGTCTTCAATATTTGTTGGGGTCTCCCCATAATCTTTTCCATTTATCCAGACTCTAGCGACTCCAGCTTTCGTAGTAATTTCTAAGGTTGTATTGTTGTAAAAACGATTGATAAAAGGCAGTTTTCCTATTAATTGATTAATTGGAATGAAATAGAGCAAAATGGAGATACCAAGTATCAGAAAAATCGTTATTAAGGCAGTTTTATTCTTTTTCATAGCTCTTAATTATATGTTTTAAACAGTTGTGCTTCCAGGACCTATAGTGTCAGTCTTTTGGGTTTCTGTAATTCTAGGGAATATGGTTTTATGCTAATAGGAATACTTAGATTCAGGGCTTTCTTTCTTTTCTTGTTCCTTTTTCTTTTTAGAGGCCCTTATGTTTATGTAAACAATAAAGGCTATCCCAAAGGCGAGGCTGATTGTGAGCGTAAAGTATCTAATGGCTCCAGTTGTTAAGATGGCGAAAGAACCAAGAAAGAGAGTCGCTGACATCTCTATTAGTACAAGTTGGGATCTGGAGAAGTTTAGATTCATTAACTGGTGATGTAGATGATCTGGACCACTTAATTTCATCAAGTCCCCTATACTCTTCGGTTTGTATGTCAGAAGCCTCTTCACTATTACATAAATAAAGTCCATTAAAGGTAAAATTAATAGCATTACAGTTGTTGAAATCTTTGCGTCTGCAACGAGGGCTAGGATACAAATAAGGAAACCGTAAACAGATTTTCCTGCTGAGCCAGTCATTATCTTCTGTGGTGGAAATGCAAATATTAAAAACGCTAGTAATCCCCCAGCAATCAGAATACTTAATGTAGAAGAGAAAATCGACATGTCTCTCATTGCGATAACGAAGATAAGGGAAAATATTATAAACGAATTAGCTTCAATTATTCCAGGAGAACCCGCTGTCCACTTAACGGCATTTATACAGACAAGGATCCAGAAGAAAAGAAATATGTCTCCTGGAAGTACGAGAGATTGTTCTATTCCAAAGATTGAGAAATTGTATGTTAGAGAACTTAAATCTAAATTAAAGAAGGGAATGGAAGCTATATTTAGGATTGAAAAAGCAATTATTCCTGCAGCAACAATCTGGTAGAGAAGTTGAACTTTAGCAGGAAGATTTAAGATGTCGTCTAAGGTTGCACCCACCATAAGGATGAAGAGAGATATTAGAATAGGTAATGTAAAGCTATCTATTTTAAAGAACACCAGTATCGCAATGAATACTGGTAATGTTATTGCTAATCCTCCTAAAGACGGAGTTATGCCTTCATGAAGGGCTTTTAGAGGGTTGTCAAACTCTCTTTCACCTCTCCCTTTCTTTGGAACATAGGTGATATTAAATTTTAAAGCGATATGACCCAATATTGGAGTTATAAGGAGGGCTGTAAGGAAACCTATTAAAAATATTGGCCAATATTCTACATATTTTGCATATGCAGTATTTTGTATAAATCCAGGGACTCTGTTAAATAATCCTGTTAGAAGAACCGTTGTTGAAGAAAAGTCCATATTAAAAAAGGTTTATTAAATCAATTAAAATAAGACTCTGCGAAATACTAGATAATAAAGAAGAAAAAAGAAGAAGTCTAGTTAGCTTCTTTTCGTTATTATAATATCTAGAAGTAAAAAGCATAGAAAGCAAGAGTGTTATTATGGAAATTAGAGGGAATATAAATATGTAATCTTTTTGTGTAAGTTTCTCCTCCGCAGATAAGAAATACCTGAATATTGGGACATATACTGGTAGATTTGAGAGATTTTCTAGTATGAGGGATACCTGTTGACCTATTAGAACAAGCCCTATTACAAGTGTTGCCCAAACGAGAGGGTCCTTTAGGAATTTTCTAACTTCAAATCTCAAAACTGCGAAGTCTATGGATCTCTTTATCTTGAAAAATCTGTTTTTAAAAGGTTCTTTAATACCTAAGTCCAACTGTTTGGATTCCTCTTGGGGTTCTTTCTTGCTCTTTTCCCTTTTCATCTTTTCATTATATCAAAAGCTACACCACATTATTGAAAAGATGAAGGTATTGCTCTAGGGAGAGATGCTGAGGTCTCTCTAGGAGTAGTGGTGCTATATCTTTCTCAGTAAAGGAATAACTATTCCCAAGATTATTCTTTAATGTCTTTCGAGGTTGTCTAAAAGCATTGTGCAGAAACCTTTCGAAGGTCTTAGTGTCCTCTAAAGGAACGATCTTAGGTGTAAATTGTATGAATGTACTATTTACATTAGGTTTCGGTTTAAAAGACTCAGGAGAAATATTAAACAACTTCTTCGTATCTGCATACAAAGCAGTACTTAGGGAAAGAAAATTGTTGTTTGGTTCCCCAGAACAGTATTTTTCTGCTACTTCCTTTTGTATTATAAAAAAGGCTGGGGAATTGAAGAATTCTGAAGTTATTATCTTTCTAATAATCTTTTTACTTACATTGTAGGGTAGAGATCCGAAGAATGTAACCTTTTCCCCTTCAAAAGGTTTTAGATCGGAGAAGTCCCAATCTAAAAAATTCATATTCTTAATAGTTCCTGAAGGATAGAGATCTTCTAGTTCTAGGGAGAGGTTATCATCTTTTTCAATTGCAAAGAGTTGGATATTTTCTTTGGCAAAGAATTGTGTAAAAGCCCCTCGCCCAGGACCTATTTCGACTATTACATCAGGGTTTTCACCCAACACTATATCTACAATCTGTTCAGAGAGATTTTTGTTAACGAAAAAGTTTTGTCCGAGGGATTTCTTCATTATTCTATTCTAAAATCCCAGATATCATTTTTCTTAGAAAATTCCAGATTACACTTCTTACATTTTGCATAATCTTCCCCTTCGAAAGTTAGATCTCCTTTGCAAGAAGGGCAGGCAAGAATGTCTTTTAACTTAGAATCCTCTTTTGCCTCTTTTTCTAGGGATTTTTTCTGTAGAGTTGTCTCAAAGAATATACTCGGAGGAATATTGGTCCAAGAGAGAGTCTCCTGTAGAACTTTTTCAATAAAAACCATAAGGTCAGTTCCTAAAAGTTTTTTAATAACTTGAGATCTTAAGAAAGAACAACCGAACTTTTTCTTGACAGTAAACATGTTCTTTTCTAATAGGGATTTTATGTTGGAGGGATGATAGTTAAGAAATATTCCTCCTTCTTCTTTCTTGGATCCTTCCAGGTTCTTTCCAATTGGTTGCTCATAAGGTTCTTCTGAAAAGAACTCAAAATCTTTTCTGAGTAAGGCTTTTATCTTGGCTTTAATATGCACTTTATTTGCAAATTCTTGAATATATGTGGCATCTTTTTTAAAGACTCGTTTCGCCTCTTTAAAGTATTCCTCTGGTTTCTCTATATGGTGTAAAACCCGGACCATTAGGCCTCCATCGAAGGAACTTTCCTTAAAAGGCATTTTGTAGGCGTTGGCAGCTATTAGGATTATTCTAGGATATCTGCTTTTAATAATATCTTTGTTTTTAATTAGTGTGTTAAGTGAATAGTCTAGGATAACTGGGTTTTTGTAAGAGTCGTAATAGGTTGAAGCAATTCTTCCATAGGAGCCTCCTATGTCTAAAAACCATTTACCTCTCTGGTTCTGAAATATCTTGTTTAGGAGGTTTTTCTCCGCAAGGTTCTCATAAAGTCTCTCTTGCCAGTATTGGGAGTAGTCGTAGTTTAGTTTGTCATAGTCTGATATATCAGGCATCTTTGTTCTCTTGTAAAAGTTTATTTATTTTTGCAAGTTCTTTGAGGTATTTCTCTGCCTCTTTTGTTTCTCTTCTTTCTTCGGCAATAGCAATCTTTTGGCTTAGGATCTTTTGCTGTTCTTTTAGGTAAAGGGAGTAGATTCTTTTTGTGAGTTTCTTTAATTCCTCCTTTATCTCTTTCTCTTGCTCGGGGATAGTTGTTAGGTCGAAGATGATGTCTTCAAAGGTCTCGGTAAGTCCATCTGTTTCATGTAGGGTGGAATATAGCTCTTCTTTCCCCTTTTTGTAATTTTCAAGAATTTCTATATAGAGTTGTTGAAGCATGGGGGGTAGTATATACTTTTTATCAACAAGAAATTCCTCTGTAATTTCATCTAACAGGAGGAGTAGCTGCAAGTATCCCCTATAGACTTTATTATCGGCCACTTTCATATGGAATTGGGAGGAGGGTCCTTTTTCGTTGTATTTATAAGGGTTTTCGAGCCCCTCCTCAAAGAGGGCCAGTTTAGTAAGGTTTTCACTCTTCCGTTTATAAAGGTTTAATAGGGTTTTATCGCTTACCGAAGAAATCAAGTAGCCTATAAAGTTTTTCACCTCATTAATGTCCTCAAGCCTATTAAGGTTCTTATTCTCTAAATAAGTGGATAGTATAAAGGGAAACGCCTCTGCTTTGTTAGTTATATGCCTTTTCATAAGCTTTGTTTCCTTTTGGAGAAGTTCATCGATGTCTTTGTAGGGTTTAGGACTTGCTGCATAGGGTACAAGCCCAAGTTCTGAGGCGATTTTGAATCCTCTTATTAATGCATCCTGACCAGCCTTGTCACTATCAAAGAAGAAGAGAACGTTTTTTGTTGTTTTAGAGAGTTTCTCCAGCTGTTCCTTTGTTAATCCTGTTCCCAGAGGAGCTACGATATTTTTTATTCCATGTTGGTGTGCACTTACTACATCTGTGGATCCCTCACATAGTATTGCAAGGTCCTTTTTCCTTATTTCTTGGCGGGATTCATACTGTCCAAAGAGGTTTTCCCTTTTGTGGAATATTGGCGTGTCTGGGGAGTTCATATATTTAGGTCCCCAGTCGTTTCCTGGAAGGACCCTTCCTGTGAAGCCAAGGACTTTTCCTCTTGTGGACCTGATTGGGAACATTATCCGGTCATAGAATTTCTCTTTTACAACCTTGTCTTTTAGTGTAAAGAGGCCGGAATCTAATAATTGCCTTTGAGAATAATTTTTAGTTCTAAGTAGGTATTTTCTAAGTTCTGGTTTCCTTGGGGCGTATCCTATTCCAAAGTTTTTAATGGATTCTTTGCTAAAGCCTCTTTGCTCAAGATAATCCATGGCTATCTTATCTTTTTTTAATTGGTTATAGTAGTAGCGAGTAGCTTTGTAATTGATTTCTTCTAGTATCTTGTATTTTGAAAATCCTTCTTGCCTTTTTAGCTCTACTCCAGCCTCTTTTGCTAGTTTTTCCAGAGCCTCTGGGAAGTCTATATTCTCTATCTTTTGTAGAAAATTAAAGATATCTCCAGATTCTAAACAACCGAAACATTTATATCTTTGAATGTCGGGGCTTACAACAAATGATGGAGTTTTTTCGTTATGGAAGGGACAGAGACCAACATAGTTCTTCCCTGTTTGTTTTAAGTTGACATATCTGCCAACAACATTGACAATGTCTAGCCTGTTTTTTATCTCTTCGATCTGATTATTAGAAGAAGTCATAGATGGCAGTATTATACCATTTCCTAGCAAAACAGCATTTTATTGGCAGGAGAGTTCTCCTTCTTCTACTTGACAGGTTAGTTCTGCGATTCCAGTTGTCTGGTTTGTTTGCCACTCAAGTGGATTGTCATTAAAGTATAGTCTTGTGTTTTTTATTCTCCCTGTAATGATGTAGAGGGTTTCTTTAATAACAAATTCTTCTTTTGTAGGTTCCAAAACTTGTGAGATCTTGTTTTCTCCATCTATGTCTAATCTTACCCAGGCTGGAGAATCAAAGACTTCTAGCCTGATGGTGTTTTCTGTTACTTCTTCTTGTTTTTCTTCTTCTGCCTGTGTATCTATGGTGTAGGTCACATTAATAGTTTCTATCTTTTCTAAAGCATTATTTTTTCTGGCTTTTATGGTTATTGTATTAAGTCCTTCTTTTAGTGTTACCTCATAGGTGAATTCTCCCTGTTCATTTGTTTCTACAGCTGTACCATTTACTTCAATAATGCTCTCTGAATCTGTTTGTCCTTCAACTGAAATTTTCTCAGTCTGGATTATGCTGTCAGGAACTGGGGAGATTATTTCTAGAGATGGGGGTCTCTGGAATTTGTATATTTGGAACCCAATGTAGGCAAAGATTGTTAGTAAGAATATTCCAAGTAGGATTGTTATTAATAGTTTTGGCTCTAGTGTCGCTTTTTTTTTGAGTTTTTTTGAAGGTTTAAGGTCTTCCTTTTTGTTGGTATTCTCTCTCGGTGTTTTATTAGGGTTGCTCCTTCTGTATAGTGCAAGGACTTTATCTGTGTCTAGGTCTAGGTAGTTTGCATATATTTTAATAAAGCCTGTTAGGAAGACCTCCGAATCGAAGTATTCAAATTTGTTTTCTTCAATATATCCGAGGAAGCGTTTCTGGATTTTAGTGTCTGCAGAAACTCTTTCTAGGCTTTTTTTAAGTAATTCTCTCTTGTTTTTTAAGACTTCTCCTGCGGTAATCATCCTCTTATTCTACTACTCTGAGGCTTCTGAGTCATCCTCCTTGAGTTTGTCGGAGATTTGGTCTGGTGATGTTATTAGAACTTTTCTTGGTTTGGAGCCATCTTGAGGACCTATGGCCCCTGCTTGTTGTAGTTGGTCTATTATTCTCGCAGCTTTGTTATAACCTATTCGCATCTTTCTTTGGAGGAAGGAAGCTGATGCCTTCTGGGTTGAGATTACAATGGCGAGTGCTTTCTCAAATTCGGGATCTCTTTCTTTTGGTCCTCCACCTATATCATCTTGTGGCCCTTTCTCAATGGCTTCTGTTAGATCATTGGAGTAGGAAGGCTCTTCTTCTGCCAACTGCTCTTTTATAGAGGCTATTACGGCTTCAGAGTCCTCTGTAGTTGTATTAGTCCCTTGGATTCTTAGGGCTTTGGGTGTTGTTTGGTCCTTATATAGCATATCACCATTCCCTAAGAGTGTTTCTGCTCCAGATTCGTCTAATATAACTCTTGAGTCCATATTTGTAGATACTGCAAAGGCCATTCTTCCTGGGATGTTGGACTTAATGAGCCCTGTTATTACATTGACTGTAGGTTTCTGTGTTGCAAGGATTAAGTGTATTCCCACAGCTCTCCCCATCTGGGCTAGTCTCTGGATCTTAGTTTCTACTTCTACACCAGAGGTAAGCATCAAATCTGCCATCTCATCTATTACTACTATTATGTAAGGCATCGCGAGATAACCAACCTTCTTGTTGTATTCTGTGAGCTTTTTAACCCTAAGCTGCTTGAGTTGTCTATATCTTCTCATCATTTCATCTATTGTCCACTGCAGGGCATTTATGACAGCCTCAGAGTCTGTTATTACTGGGTTAAGAAGATGAGGGATACCATTATATATGGCCATCTCAACACCCATTTTAGGGTCTACTAAGATGAACTTTACTTCGTCTGGACTTTTTGTCATTAGGAGTCCTGTTAGTAGGGAGTTTATGGCAACAGATTTTCCTGTTCCTGTTGCACCTGCTACGAGTAGGTGTGGGATTTTTGCCAAATCTTTAATTTGTGTCTTCGCTGTAATATCCTTCCCCAATATTAGGGGGAGTTCGTATTTATCTTTCTCCTTTCTGAGTCTCTTTATCATTTCTCTTGCATATACATAGTTCGGAGTTGGATTTGGAATCTCTATTCCCACATAAGAAGTCCCAGGGATAGGAGCTTCAATTCTTACAGAAGAGCTTTGAGAAGCTAAGGCTAGGGCAAGGTCGTTACTAAGGTTCTTAATCCTAGATACTTTTACGCCAACGCTTATACTTAGGGAAAATCTTAATACCGTGGGGCCAATTGCAACTGCAACGACTTTGGCATCTATACCGAAGTTTTTTAGGGTCGCCTCTATTACTTTAGCCTTGTCTTTGTAGACTTCTTTATCTTGTTCCTTTATTTCAGGTTTTTGAAGAATTTCGACTTCTGGGAATTGCCAATTTGAGAATTTGGGTCTTTCAGGTTCCTCATCTTCGGTATCTTTGGGGACAGATACCTCCTTTACAAAACCTCCCTCTACTCCGGTATCTTCGTCCATCTGCTTCTCTTCTTCTGTACTTTCGTCTTCTGTAAGGATTTTATCTAATCTTCGCTGAACTTCCTCCTCACTTTCCACCTTTATGTCGTCCTTTTCTTCCTCTCCATTCTCTATCTTTACGTCGTCAGGCAATCCTGGCGAACTAAGCTTTTTAAGGAAGCCTTTTAAGCCAGTTCTTTCTTTTTTCTCCCCTTCTGGGACTGAGTCTTCTAGGAATTCAAAAATCTGTTGTAGAGGGGTTGCAGTTATTAAGGAGAATGAAACTATTAGAACTATTAAGATGACTATTATCTCTATGAAGCTGCCAACGAATCCATTTAAGGATAGGTGAAGTGTTTTCCCGAGTTGTCCTCCTGCTCCTCTTAAAGCCTCTGTGTCATTGAGTTGCTCTTCTATTAACCAGAAGGAAAGGAGTATGTTTAAACAGATAGAAAAAAACAATAACCCAATGGTTTGTTTAACTGAAAAGAATTTCTTTTTCTTGGTTAAGAGTGCTAATGAGAGATATATTATTAGTATTCCCCAAGCAAGAGAAGCGTATCCAAGTGCTAGGGTTATCTGGTCAAACAGTGGGGAATTATCTTGCATGAATGGGGATATTAGGACTATTAGACCTAGTATAAATAGTATTAAACCAAACAAAATCTTTGTTTCACTACTCTCGATTGTTATTGCTTTTTTCTTCTTTTTTCTGGGCATTTTATGGTATATAATATGATATTAAAGGTGTTTTTACAAAGCTAACCTTAAAGTATATAATAAATCTATCAAAAAAGAACTAAAAAGGATACACTTCATATAAAGCTCTAAAACACAACAAAAAGCTTTGACTATTATATATAAATGTGATAATATCCTTCGAGTCTTTAATTTTGCCTTTAAGGGCGGTATAATCTGATTCCTGAGTTGGGAGTTTGTACGGCCCCTATTTGTAATACCTTATAATATTACTAAAAACATATCCTATGGTAAAACCCAAGCGCAATAGATCCGGAAGAATAAATCTGGGATTAGGTTATTCTGGGGACGTAGAATTCCCTAATCTAATAGAAGCACAACAGGCTTCATTTACAGATTTCCTGGAGAATGGGTTCCAAAGGCTATTTTCTGAAATCAATCCTGTTAAGGATACGATGGAAAGAATGTGGACCTTGGAATTCAAAGATTTCAAGTATGGCGACCCCTATAGAAGTATAGAGGAAGCAATAACAAAGGGACTCTCTTATGAGGTCCCCGTTTATGCTAAAGTTCAGCTTCTTAATAATAGAACTGGAGAAATAAAAGAACAGGAGATTTTCGTCACAGATGTTCCAATAATGACAAATGATGGGGTCTTTATCTTCAATGGAGTAAGAAGAGTTGTAACCCACCAGATTGTTAGATCTGAGGGGGTTCTATATGAGGTTTCTGATAAACTCCCTCTTCGAACCCTATACAAAGTAAGACTTATGCCAGGAAAAGGTCCTTGGTACGAGATTGATACAAACAAACATGGTGTCATCTCTATGAGAATTTTGCCCAAGAGGCCTAAGGTTTTGATAACAGAACTTCTAAGAGTTTTTGGTTGGGAGAGTGACGAAGACATTAGAAAATTATTCAAGGATGTAGATACAAACGAAGAGAACAAATATATAGAAGCTACCCTTGCCAGAGATTTTACTAATAATAAAGAAGAAGCAATCATTAGTATTTACAACAAGCTTAGGCCAGATGAGTCTGTTACGTTAGAAAGTGCAGAGAGATATATAAAGAGTAACTTCTTTAATTCTAGAAAGTTTGACTTGGGAAGAATTGGTAGATACCAATTAAACAGAAAACTCGGTACTGATTATAATATTAACGATCCTGATCAAGTAAGGCTCTATCCTTCTGACATCACCTTGATAGTAAAGAGATTAATCCAGATGAATAATGGGGAGGTTGAGCCTGACGACATCGATCATTTAAGTAACAGAAGAATCAGGAGTGTTGGAGAAATTTTAGAGCGACAACTTAATAACGGAATAGGGAGACTTGAGAAAAACATTAGAGACAAGATGAGTTTGTACGGACAAGATGCAAAGGTTACACCTTCTATGCTTATAAGTACAAAGCCAATCTCCGCTTCTATCCAGTCCTTCTTCGGTTCTAACGCACTTTCTAGCTTCATGGATCAGACAAACATATTGTCTGAGATGGAGAATAAGAGAAAGGTTACGGCAGGAGGACCAGGAGGAATAGCAAAGCAGAGAGCAACATTCTCAATCCGTGAGGTTCACAACTCTCACTACTCCAAGTTTGACCCAGTAACAAGTCCGGAGAGTTCTAATATTGGTGTTGTTGTTCAACTTGCAATGTTAGCAAGGATTAATGAATTTGGTTTCTTAGAAGCTCCATACAGAAGAGTTGAAAACGAGGTTAATAACAACAAGGCAAACTTGATGCACAGAATCGTCGATGAAACGGTAAAAGACGGAAAGAAATTAATCGCAAAGAAGGGAGAAAAAGTAGATGAGAAATTAGCAGAAAAAATTACAAAGATAAAAGGTCTAAAGAAAGTCAAAGTAAAACCATTCATAACGGAGGATATAGAGTATCTAGATGCTATGGATGAGGAAAAACACTACATCTCTACAGCAACTATTACCACAGACGAGGACAACAACATTATGGATTCTCTTGTTCCTGTTAGGCACGGAGGAGACTTCATGATAGAGAATGTAGACATTGTTAAATTTGTAGATGTTTTAGCTGGCCAACAGGCAGGTCTTGGTATGGCACTAATTCCTTTTGTTTCTCACAACGATGCTATGCGTGCTTTGACAGGATCAAACATGCAGAGGCAGGCAGTTCCTTTGGTAAAGCAACAGGCTCCAGTTGTTGGAACAGGAATGGAAGAAGTCGTCGGGAGACAGGCTTCATGGGGTGTGTTTGCAGAAGATGACGGAGAAGTTCTCTATGTAGATGCCAAGAAACTATCTGTTAAATATAAGAAGGCGGGGTTAAAAGATTATGACCTTATAACCTTCTATAGGAGTAATGATAATACAAGCTTTTCTCAAGTTCCTATCGTTAATATAGGAGACAAATTTAAAAAAGGAGATACACTTGTAGATGGTCCTACAATGGAAAATGGAGAGCTTGCGATAGGTATAAACCTTAAAGCAGCACTCATGTTCTACGAAGGATATAATTACGAGGACTCAGTTATCATCTCTGAAAGAATAGTTAGAAAAGATCTTTTGACATCTATACATATTAGAGAATACACGGTATCTGTTAGAGATACAGAATTAGGACCAGAGATAATAACCGCAGATATTCCACATGTTAATGAAAGAATTCTTAGAAAATTAGATGACAGAGGAATAATAAGAGACGGAGTTAAGGTTAAGTCCGGCGACATTCTCGTCGGAGTTGTTGCTCCTAGGGGAGAGAAAGAACTCACTGCTGAGGAGAGGCTTCTTAGAGCAATCTTTGGTGAATCTGCTAGTGATGTGAGAGATAACTCCTTGAGAATTCCTCATGGGGAAGAAGGAATTGTTATTAGAAGTCAGGTATTGTCTGCAGATAAGGGGGACAAATTAAGACCAGGGGTTTTACATGAGGTAAAAGTCTGGGTCGCAAATACAAAGAAGATCGACTTTGGTGACAAGATTGCAGGAAGACATGGAGATAAAAACACAATTGCTGCAATTAGACCAATTGAAGATATGCCATTTACTGAAGATGGAGAACCAGTTGATATTGTTCTAACTCCAACATTTCTAAAGAGAATGAACATGGGACAAGCGGAAGAAGTTCACTTCGGTAAGTACGCAAAGATATTGAATGAGAAATTAGCATTCCCTATCTTTGAAGGAGAAAATCTAGAATGGTTGAAGAAAGAATTGAAGAAAGCAAATGTTGATATGGCTGAGAAAGAAGATCTCTATGACGGAAGGACAGGAAACAAGTTCCCAAGAAAGATTACCGTTGGAACAAAGTATGTTCTTAAATTACATCATATAGCTGACGAGAAGGTACACGCTA
>DAOTFQ010000009.1:0-12871 GCA_035446665.1 Candidatus Dojkabacteria bacterium
GAGAATCTATAGACTTCCCTCTAATCTCCAAACTAGGAGGTAAAGAATCAGCAGTCACAGTTGATATAAGATCTGGATTATCTGCAAAGTCCTCCTGGTAGATCAGTAGAGCATCCTCCTGAGATATGTACCTAATATCTTCAATAAGTTCAGGATCAAAAAGTTTGTCTCTCAGAGTTAATATATCTGCTTCCTTAGCATCCCTCTTAAAAAAGATTATCACCTGTGCCTTCTGCTCATAATATGTAACACCCCTTTGTGCAATTATTGCCATTGAGATAAAAAAGGAAGAAATTGCTATTACTATTGTAGAAACCAATATCGTGGATAAAGATAACCACTTATTTCTTTTAATATTCTTCTTAGCAGTACTAAATATTTTCCCTGAAGTCATTTTTATTTTTCCTTACTATTTAAATATCTACGCACAAAATCTTCTAGAGACTCTTTTTCTTTTTGTGTAAGACCCAAGTTTTCTAGATCTCTTTCTGTTAAATTTAACACCAACTCTATATTATTTATTTTAGCATCTAGCAACTTATCTACAACCCCTTTGTTAAGACCCTTTAGAGTTTTATCTGCTTTAATCTTTTTAGTTTCCTTCTTTTCTTCTTTAGCCTCTTCTTTTCCTATTTCTATCTTGGAAGGTGCAGGTGGCTTAGGTTTGCCTACAGAATCATAATCTCCCTTCGTATCTGAAACAATTTTACCTCTGTCCATACGAATTACCCTTGTTTTCATCTCGTTAACTATATCCCTGTCATGACTTATTACCAAGACAGTAGTTCCTGTTTTGTTAATATCTTTAAGTATACTTAGAATTTGAAATGCATTATCTGGATCTAGATTCCCCGTAGGCTCATCTGCAACTAAGAGATCTGGAGAGTTTGCCAATGCTCTTGCTATTGCAGCTCTTTGTTGCTCTCCTCCCGACAACTGCTTTGGAAAAAGGTGTCTTCTGTCTTGTAATTTAACTAGTTCAAGGAGGTAATCTGTTGTCTCTTCAATCTCTTTATTTGCTTTCCCTAGAATCTCTAGTGCAAAAGAAATATTCTCATCTAGAGTCTTAGTAGGAAGTAACTTCATATCTTGAAATACAACACCTAATCTCTGCCTATATTGCGGCAAAAGTTTTCTAGGAAGTTTAGGAACTTCAATATCTTCAAACAAAATATTTCCAGATGTAGGAAGCTCTTCCCTTATTAATAATCTGAGTAGAGTAGTTTTTCCAGCTCCTGATGGTCCTACTAAGAAGGAGAATTCTCCTTTGTCTATTTCAAAGTAAACATCTTCTAAAGCTGTTATGTCCTTGTCGTATTTTTTGCTGACCTTGTCAAAAAGTAGCATAGGCAGTTGTTGTAAGTTTATGTACTCATATATATTACTGCAATCTCACCTGAGCTTCAAGAAATTTATCAATGTCTCCATCTAGGACATCTTCAGGATTTTGAGATTCGACACCTGTTCTTAAATCTTTCACAAGCTTATATGGGTGTAGAATATAATTTCTTATCTGGTTTCCCCATGCAGCAGCTTTCTGCTCCCCTGTTATCTCGGAAATTTTTTCAACTTGTTTCTCCTCTTTAAGCCTCCATAATTTTGCTTTGAGTATCCTCATCGCTGCTTTCCTGTTTTGAGCTTGGCTTTTCTGTTCTGAAGAGTGAACCGTTATCCCCGTTGGAAGGTGTGTAATCTGGACCGCAGAAGATGTTTTATTAACACTCTGTCCTCCAGGTCCAGAAGATCTAACTGCCTTAAAGGAGATATCTTTTTCTGGAATTTCTAGGTCTTCTTTCTTTTCTTGGGAATCTTTTAGCATTGGTAAAACTTCAACTCCTGCAAATGTAGTTTGCCTAAGTCCCTGTGCATTGTAAGGAGAGATTCTTACTAAACGATGGACACCATGTTCTTTCTTAAGCATTCCAAAGGCATATGGTTCTTCTATTTGTATTGTTACTGAAGAGAGACCTGCCTCATTTCCTTTTGTAATTTCTGTAGTTGTATATTTCCATCCTTGCTTGTCAAAAAACATAGTGTACATCCTATACAACATCTCTACCCAGTCATTAGACTCTGTTCCTCCTTGCCCTGCATTTATGGAAAGTATTGCTCCAAGCGAGTCATATTCTTCTGAGAGGAATTTTCTTAAAGAGAATTTGTCTAGTCTAGCTTTGATAGCTAAGAAGTCCTCTATGAGGTTGTTTTGTTCCGTCTCTTTCTCTACTGAATTGAAAAGTTCTTCTAGAGATTCTATGTCATCCTGTAATCGTTTAGCGGTTTCAATTTCATCTTGTATTACAGAAATTTTAGACATAGTTTCTTTTGCTTTTTCTTGGTCTCTCCAAAAACTCTCGTCTAGGGTTTCACTCTCTAAAAGCCTCAAGTCTCTCTCTTTGTCTGCAAGCCCAAGGCTTTTAATTGTTTCCTCGATCTCTTTTTTTAATTCCAAGACATCTCTTTTGCGTAAATCATTCATAGGTTATATTATATGTTATATACTCACTTGATTACCAATAAATATATGATGGATTTTCTAAAGAAGCAGAAAACAGAGGAGAAAGACACAAATTTCCAAAATCTCTTAGATGTAAGAAAGTTTGTTACACTAATAATTATGGATGGATTAGGTGTTTATCCAGATAGAGAGGGAAATGCTGTACTTGCTGCAAAAACACCATTCCTAGATACTGCTTGGACATATGGTAGGTCTACCTTAATACATGCCTCTGGGACATATGTTGGCCTTCCTGGGGAAGAGCCTGGGAACTCTGAGGTTGGACATCTTAATTTAGGTGCAGGTCAGGTTGTGTACCAGTCTTTACCAAGAATAAATGATGCTATTGAGGCTAGTGAATTGAAGAATAATAATGTTATTAAAGAGATGTTCGCATTGCTTAGGAAAAGAAATTCTAGGTTGCATCTTGTAGGAGTTCTTAGTCCTGCAGGGGTTCACGGTCATATTGCCCACCTTTTTTCAATATTAGACTTATGTAAAGCTAACAAGATAGATCCATATATCCATGTTATTTTAGATGGTAGGGATACAACTCCTATGGAGGGGCATCTTCATGTACAAAGGTTAGAGGACAAATTAGCGCAGTTGGGAATAGGGAAGATAGCTTCCATACAAGGGAGATTTTATGGTATGGATAGAGATAATCGTTGGGATAGGACACAACTGGCTTATGATGTTATGGTTGGAATTTCTGAAGAGTCTTTCACTAATCCTGTGGAGGCAGTGAATATGGCTTACCAGAGGGGAGAAGATGACCAGTATTTCAAACCGAGGGTTCGTGTAGATGAAAATAATAAACCTGTGGGTCCAGTCAAAGATGGAGATGCCATTCTCTTTTGGAACTTTAGGGAGGACAGGGCGAGGCAATTAACCAAAGCCTTTGTACTTAAGCAGTTCACAGAGTTTAACAGGAAGAATTACCCTAGGGACATATATTTTGCAACAACGACTGGTTACGAGGAAGGTTTACCAGCTAACCCAATATTTCCTCCCTTACCAATTAAAAAGCCTCTTGCAGAATACTTGGGGGAGAATGGAAAAACACAATTCCACATCTCAGAGACAGAGAAGTTTATGCATGTAACATACTTTTTTAATGGTGCTACTGAGCAACCACACCCAGGGGAGGTCTTTTTCAAGATTCCTTCAGCAAGAGTTGTAGATTATGCTGAAGTTCCGGAGATGAGTGCATATGGGATTAAAAATGAGGTTGTAAGAAGGATAAAAAATATAGGTAACATTCATTATGACTTCATTCTTCTTAATCTTGCAAATCCAGATATGTTGGGCCATACAGGAGACTTTAAGGCAACTGTAAGAGCAAATGAGGTTGTGGATGAGTGTGTTGCAGAGATATCTAAAGAGACCCTAGCAGCAGGAGGAGCGGTAATAATAACAGCAGACCACGGAAACTGTGAAACCATGATAAATAGAACCACGAAACAGATAGATATTGCACATACTAACAACCCTGTTCCCTTAACTATTTTAACTAGTATAAATGAGATTGAAGCAAAGGTAGGTGTTCCTTTGATGAGGATAGGTACTGGTCCTAAAGCAAACGAAACTGGTTTGTTGGCAGATGTAGCTCCTACGGCACTTGGTTTAATAGGTATGAGGGCTCCTGCAAATATGACAGGTGTAGACTTAAGGGGAGTGCTTTAAAATAGTTTTGTAATTTGTTATTCTGAGATATATCCGATTTTAAAAATTATAAGGACATAATTGTGAATATAAGTAACAGTTTTAAAAAGACATCCTTCTTAACATTATGTTCTTATATTACTCTCTCTATCCTCTTTCTATTCTCTGTAAACAGAAATCTTTTTTTAGATTTCTTTCCAGGCTCTTTAGGGAATATTTATGCTCAAGAAGAATCTGAACCTACCTTTAAGCTTTATCCCCCTGGGGGGAGGGTTCTTAATAAAGATCAGGGTTTTGTTGTAGATGTATTAATAGATACTGCTGGGCGAGAGATAATATCTGCAAACTTCTCCCTTCTTTTTGACCCAGATGTTTTACAAGTTAAGAAAGCAGAGAGAAACAATACTCTCTTTTCTCAATTCCCTAAGGACCAAGCAAGTATAGATAACAACAACGGTGTTATATATCTCACAGGATTCACTCAATCTGGGACAGATTCTCTCTACAAAACAGAAGGGGATCCAGATATTTTTGCAAGAATAACTTTCCAGGTATTGGAAGTAGGAGAGACCACTTTAGATTGGGAATATGGAGATAATGCCAATTTCGGGACAGGGATTTATGGAGATGGTAGCCCACCGCAAAATATTCTTAGATCAAAACCAAATCCTGCAACATTTACAATAGGTGAGGGAGTTTTGAACCCGTCTAATTTGAACACAGGATTTGCTGTGGACAAATACATAATTGTTACTGGTGTAGTCCTTCTTCTTTTCGGTGGATTTATGGTCTTTAGCAAGCCTAGGAATTTTAGAAAGAAATCTGGGACTGTAGTAATCTATGATGAAGAATAATTCTCACATTAAAGTTGCATTAGTGACAGAATCTCTTTGGAAGATGGCTGGTTCTAACCGCGTTCTTGATATCTTTGCACAGATTTATCCTCAGGCAGATATTTTCGCACTTTTTGGAGAGAAGAAAAACCTTTCCACTAACCTTAAGGAGAGAAAGATAAAGTTCACATTCCTGAATAGAATTCCATTTGTTAAAAAGGTTTACAGATATACCTTTTTTCTTTGGCCAATTGCGATAGAAAACATAGATCTCTCCGATTACGATCTGATAATCTCTGTTAGTAGTTCTGTAGCCCATGGAGTAATAACACCCCTTGATAGTAAGCATGTAGTCTATCTAAATACACCAATGAGGTATGCTTGGGATTTAGGTCCCCTTTACAAAGAGATAGTAGGTTTTAGTTTCCTTAAGAGGGTTGTAAGAGATTTCTTTCTTACAATAAATAGAACTTGGGATGTTGTAGCTGCAAGAAGGGCAGATATAATAATCAGTAATTCCAAGTTTGTTTCAAGAAGGGCGAAAAAGTATTGGGGTAGAGAGGCGGATACCGTTATATATCCTCCCTCACAAAGATCCCAAGGGGAGATTGTGTTGAAAAGAGAGGACTACTTTGTAGCAGGTGCACCCTTTGAACCGAATAAAAGGGGGGATTTTCTCTTAGAGTGTGCAAAGGAGTTGGGTTTTAATCTAAAGATAATCGGAGGTGGATCCATGAAGAAGAAATTGAAAAGGAGATATGCTAGGTATTCGAATATAAAATTCTTAGACTGGGTGACAGAAGAGGAAAAGTGGGAAATTCTTTCTCGTGCTAGAGGTTTTCTTGTTGGTGGTATAGAGGATTATGGAATTTTTAGTTGTGAGGCAATCAGTTGTGGAACCCCGATTTTAGCTTACAAAGGAGGGGGTAGCTTGGAAATAATAGACGAGGGTAGAAGTGGAATTTTCTTTGATAGGTGGGAGGTTCGGGAGTTTGGGAAAAGAATGAAGAAGTTCAATGAAACTGATTGGAACTATGGTGATATTTCTAAATCTTTGGAGCATGCAAATACCCAAGATAGTTTTAAAAAGGAAATAATCTCTTTATTGGTTGAATAGAGGTGGTATTTTTGATATCATTTTCTAACTTCTAGATGCCAAGATAGCTCAGTTGGTAGAGCATCTGTCTGAAGAACAGGAGGTCCCCAGTTCGAGCCTGGGTCTTGGCATATCCCTACAGTAGTATAAGAAGCAATATCCCGATTATGATTCTATATATTCCGAACGTTGTTAACCAATTCTTCTTTTTAAATTTTTCTAAAAAGAATACTGATAAGTATCCAACAATCCCTGCTGTTATAATTCCAAGGACTTCTTCTATACCGAATGAATCTATATTTGTCGCTCTCATTAATTCATAACCAGATGCCCCTATTAGTACTGGTAAGCCAAGCAAAAAAGAATATTGTAGAGCGGTAAACTTATTTAAACCCAACATCATTCCTGCGATAGTAGTTATTCCAGATCTTGATGTGCCAGGGATTAGAGCAAATGCTTGTGCAAGTCCCATGATTATAGAATCCTTTAGGGTTACATCCTCAATTTTAGTTTCTACAGAATTTTTCTTTTTCTTCTCAATAACAATCATTACTATTCCCCAAAAGATTAGGGATATGGAAATGAATATATTTGCTCTTAAGGTTTTCTCAATGAAGGATTGGAACAGAAGCCCAATAACGCCTGCAGGGATGCTAGAGACAAATATTTTAAGGTAGAGGGATAACTTTGTCTTTGTAAAGATATCCTTGAAGAGGATTTTGGAAAAATACAGTATTAATGCAATGGTAGTGCCTAGATGAAGTGTGGTAAGGAAGTAAGTTGGGGCATCGAATTTAAGTAGTTCAGAGATGATAAGAAGGTGTGCACTGCTTGAAATAGGGAGTAGCTCTGTAATTCCTTGGATAAAAGCTAGTATTAGGTGTTTTAGAATATCCATTTTTTTATTTTAGATAATTATTTTTGATAACTTGTTAACATTATATAGAAATTTGTTAGGAAATCTTAGAGGAAAATTTTTGAGAGTGAGGTTGTGCCTGTATATTGAAAAATCTTAGACAGATTGTTATTATATTCAAACCTAGCTTATTGGTATCTTGCGAGAGTAGTTCAGTTGGCTAGAACGACACATTGCCAATGTGTAGGTCGCGGGTTCGAACCCCGTCTCTCGCTTTCCAGTCCTAATGAAATCCTTTTATGCTTTCTCGTTCTTTTTGAATCCTTCCTGAATCTTGTTTAGCAAACCATTGTTAAGCAACTTCTTCCTGTTTATGTATACATAGAGAAATATACCAAGGAAGATGATTCCTAGGGATGCATTATTAAAGGTGTCAATTATCTTTTTAATTTGGTCCCAGTTAAAACCAATTTCGGCTCCAAGATATGCAAAGGCATAACCATATACTATAGTTCCACCAAATACGGCAAGGGAAAATAGTGGAATGTTTAGTTTGACATAACCTCCAATTAAAGTAGTCACTACTCTTAACCAGGGGACGAAACGGCTCATTAATACGTAAAACACACCTTTCTCCCTAACGGATTTGTATCCCTCATTATAGGATTTCTCGTTAACGCCTAAAACCTTTCCTTTGCCTTCAGTGAGAAACTTTAGAAAATCTTTGTTACTGAAATAATAACCTACAAGATACGTAATGTAAGCTCCTGCTACCTCTCCTAATGCTGCAACAGTAGCAATCTCTAAAATATTCTGCGGCATTATTGCACCGGCCATTGCTATTACAATCTCTGCAGGAAAGATTCCAAGGCAGGCTAAGAAGATTCCCCAGTATCCTAAGTCTGTAAACCAGAGCGTTATCTCTTTTAATATCTCACTTATCACAATATGATATCTTATCAGATTATATTTGAAAAAGTATAGGTTGTTTAAATCAGGAGGCTCGGATGCTAATATCTATACATGAACGAAGTTGTAGACAATAACATTAAAAAGAAGAAATCTTTTCTTAAGGAAAGGATTATGAGGTTTAAAATTGTTGCCCTTATTAAAAGGAATCTCCCTTTGTCTTCTTTTCTTTTTCTATTAATGCTTTCTTTTCTCTTTGGTTTTTGGGATGTAAGGAAGTATGAGCTCTATGATTTAGGTGGTGGTGTGGTCTCTGAGGGGATATCGTCCTCAGTTAGTAAATATCTAAAGGAAAATGTCACTGGAGAAAATTTCTTTCTACTTAACCTGTCTTCTCTCGAGAAGGATCTTTATCTAGACATCCCGAAGTTAAAGAGTGTGAGAATTGAGAAGGTTGCCCCTAACAAGTTAGTCCTATTCCTAGAAACCTTTGATGAAAAATATGTTGCTTATCTTAGAGACCAGAAATGCTATCTTCTGGCTCAAGAGGGTATAGTTCTGGATTCTATATGTGAGGATGAAGAGGTTGGAAAGGAATGTTGTAAGCAGTATGCCATTGATAACTCTTTAACCTATTTCTTCTCTGAAAAAGTCGAGCCATCTATTTTTGAGGACGACAAAGACAGGCTTTTAATAATGGAGGAGGTGGGGAAGATTGTTAAGGTTGTAGAGAAATTCAATTACAGAATTAAGAGAATTGTCTTAGATAAAGAGGTAGTAGAGCTGTACGACGAGGGAGATAGGATTTTTAGGTTTACAATCTCTGCAGATATTGATACACAGTTAAAGAGATTTATAGTTGTTGCAGGAAAGGTAAATTCTGAGGAGATGGATTTCTCATCCTTAGATTTGAGGTTTGAAAGGCCCGTGATGAGGGAGTAAGGAGTTCTTGCTAAAATAATAAATATTGATTATATTATTAAGTAGAGTTTGTTTAATTAGAATTTTTGTATATAATAAATTTAAAGTAAAATTACTGCCTCTTAACAAATATGGCACGCAAAATAATAACAGCAATAGACGTAGGTTCCTCGAAGATTACGACAGTTATAACCTCAGTAGAGGATAATCAGCAACCCACAGTTATAGGTGTTTGTTCTTATCCAAGCAAGGGGATAAAGAAAGGTGTGGTCGTAAATATAGATGACGCTACTGCAGCAATATCTGAGAGTGTTACCGCCGCAGAGAGAATGGCCGGAGTAACAGTTTCTGATGTTTATGTATCTATAAATGGTGAGCAAGTTACTAGTTTAAACAACAAGGGAGTTGTAGCAGTTGCTGGTTCAGAAATAACAATAGATGACACCTACAGGGCAATAGAGAATGCTAGGACACTGTCTTTGCCTGACAACCTAAATCCTATTCATATTATCCCAAGGGAGTTTGTTGTAGATAACCAAGGAGGGATAAAGTACCCAATAGGGATGAGTGGAGGGAGACTTGAAGTTGAGACACACATTATTACGGCACCTAACTCTTACTGGCAGAATATAAAGAAGTGTGTAGATCAGATAGGTTCTAATGTATACGATGTTATTTTCACAGGTTGGGCTTCTTCTCTTTCCGTTTTAACTGAAACAGAGAAAGAATTAGGTGTTACACTTTTAGATATTGGTTCAGGGACAACAAGCATCTGTATATTCCAAGAGGGAGCAATTATATATAGTAGCTGTATTCCTTTAGGAGGAAACAGTATCACTAGTGATATTGCAATCGGTTTACAGGTTTCTTTAGAGGAAGCAGAGAAGATTAAGGTAAATATGTCAGATCTTCTAGATAATAAGTATTCAGAATCAAAAGGTAGGGATTTAGATTCAACTCCTGCATTGCTTAGAAAAGAGGATGAACCAAAGAAGAAAAGTAAAGGCCCAGAGATAGATTTAAATGTAATAGGTGTAGATAAGAGAGTCTCCAAGGATATGTTACAGAAGATTGTTGAAGCAAGGTGTGAGGAGATATTTGAAATGGTAAAAGAAAATGTTACAAAGTCTGGCTATGAGGTTGCAATGCCAGCTGGAATTGTCCTCACAGGTGGGAGTAGCTTATTAAAAGATCTTACTAAATTAACACAGAACATCTTTGGAGTTGCAGCAAGAGTAGGATATCCTTCTGGTCTTACTGGTATGGTTGAAGAGATATCTGACCCTTCGTATGCTACTGTGCAAGGATTAATAAAGCACGCTCTAGATGATGATGTTGAGATATCTTCCTCTGGAGATAATGGTTCTGCTAATATAGGAGGATTCTTTAATAAAGTTATAGAATGGTTTAAGTCTTTACTGCCCTAGAAGATAATTTAATTTAACAGTAAAGTAGAATGTTAGTCACAACGAACGTAGATCCTGTAGCAAAAATTAAAGTTGTAGGAGTTGGAGGTGGAGGATGTAATGCAATAAATACAATGATCTCCGACTATGAAATCAACGGTGTTGAATTTATGGCATTTAATACAGATGCTCAAGCTTTAAAGATGTCCCAGGCCCCAATAACATTACAGTTAGGGGAAGAACTGACTCATGGACTGGGTGTTGGTGGTAATTATGAACTAGGTGCACAAGCAGCAGAGGAAAGTTTAGACCAGATACAGGAGCTACTGGAAGGGGCTAATATGGTGTTCATTACTGCAGGAATGGGTGGAGGAACTGGGACAGGTGCTGCTCCGATAATTGCTGGAGTTGCGAAGAATATGGGGGCCTTGACGGTAGCTGTTGTTACTAGACCTTTTGACTTTGAGGGGGCAAAGAGGAGAGAGATAGCCGAAGAAGGTATAAATGCCCTAAGGGATAAAGTAGACACTCTTATTGTTGTCCCTAACCAGAGATTGTTAGAGATAGTAGATGACAGCGAAAGATTATCTTTCATAGACGCTATGAAGAAAGTAGATTCTGTGTTAGCTGAAGGTGTAAACAGTATTTCCACTTTAATTAGTCAGACAGGGTACATTAATGCAGATTTTAATGATGCTAAATCTGTGATGGAGAATGCAGGAACAGCATTAATGGGTATTGGTAGAGCAAGTGGGGAGAATAGAGCAGAGAAAGCAGCAAGAGAAGCTACAACCAGTCCTTTGTTGGATATGTCCATAGAGGGTGCTACTGGAGTTCTTTACAACATCGTTGGTTCTGACTTAACCCTCCCAGAGATTAGTCTTGTATCTGAACTTATTAAAGAGGCAGTGGATCCTGCAGCAAATATTAAGTTTGGAGCCCAGATAGATCCTGAACTAGGAGAAGAAATCTCAATAACAATTGTAGCTACTGGCTTTGATGAAAAGAAACAGATATTTACTAGAAAGCAGCAAGATTTCACTTCCTCCGGTTCTGTTAGAACATTTGGTTTTGACTCAGAGGAAGATGAGATAACGGAGGTACAGGAAGAGGATAATACACCTTCGTTCACGAGTGAAGCGAATGAAATACCACAGGAGAGTCTCCCATCATTTGAGGAAGATGAGACTCCAGATATTGAGGAGGTAAAGAAAGCTAATATTCCAAACGATATAGGAGATGATCCTTTAGATGTCCCAGCCTTTATGAGAAAGAAGAATAGCAATTAGGCTCTCATAATGCTATAAATCTAATATGAATTCATTAAGTTCTACTACGAAAAGAAGCTCTTCTTTTGGGGTAAGTATAATCCTTCCCCTCTTAATACTTTCTACCATTGGGATATTAACACTTCTATCTACTACTATTCTGCCAGATGGTGGTTTTGGAAGCCTTGAGATTGTATATAAGCAGATACTCTTTGTCATATTGGGCTTTCTCCTCTTTTTCTTGGTTTCCAAAGTAGATCTCTCCTATATTGAACATTGGCAGAGTCTTCTACTAATATATATACCAACGCTAATACTCTTAATTGTAACCTTACTCTTTGCCCCAACAATAAACTTTGTAAAAAGGTGGTTAGTTATTGGAGGTATCCAGATACAGCCATCTGAAATTGCCAAGTTAGTAGTAATTATCTATACCGCAGTATTAATGTCTAAAAAGGAGAATTTTAACGAATGGTTACTCTTTGGTATCTCCTTTCTTCTAACACTACCTTTTGTTGTCCTAATATACTTGGAACCAGATGCAAGTATGTCGTTTCTTGTTCTTATAATTTGGTTCTTTGTAGCTTTTATGGGCCTAACAAACCCTTTAAGAAATACAGCAATCCTTTTTGTTCTGGGTTTTGTCCTCGGTGGCTTTCTCTTAGGGACAATAACAGGGAGTCTTGGTTGGTATTTATTAATAATTCCAGGTGTAATACTTACAATCTTTATCTTCTATTCTAAAAACTCTTGGAGAAAGGCCGTTGTTGTAGCATTAATTGTTGGGGTCTTCCTAGGTTTGTTTACTTCTGCGGTATGGCAAGGATTACTTCAGGATTATCAGAAGGACAGAATTGTAGCATTTCTTAATCCCTCGGGAACTGAATCAGACATTGGTTTTAATGTAAACCAAGCAAGGATTGCAATAGGATCTGGTCAGTTGTTTGGAAAGGGTTTTGGTAATGGAACTCAGAGTAAGAGAGATTTTCTTCCAGAGCATCAAACAGATTTTATATTTGCATCTTTTGCAGAGGAGTTTGGTTTAGTGGGAAGTCTTTTCTTAATAGGATTGTATGGATATTTAATTATTCATTGTTTTTTAATAGCAATGGATACTTCTAAGAAACAATTTGTTTCCCTCCTTGTGTTAGGTGTTGGTTTAAAGCTTCTCTTCGAAGTATTTATTAACCTAGGAACAAATACTGGGGCAATACCAGCTACAGGAATTCCTCTCCCTCTTATGAGCGCAGGTGGGAGTATAACTATTATGACTTTTCTTGCCTTTGGGCTTGTTCAGAATGTTAAAAGAGAAAATGACACGATGAATGGTAATGTAATTCTGGAAGAGTAATTCCTTTTAATTATCATAAGCTTTTTTCTTTATAAAGTTGACTTTTTACAAAGATTAACTTAAAATCCCTCA
>DAOTFQ010000010.1:0-11842 GCA_035446665.1 Candidatus Dojkabacteria bacterium
CAAAACACAATAGCCTAGAGAATCATATTTGAGCCTGTAGTTGTATTTACTTGACCCAGCTAACCCCCAATGTTAAATTAGTGGCACGAAGTGGTAAAAAGTGGTGAAAGATGATATAGTAAAAACATGTTAATAGGAGAATACAAAAGTACACTGGGCAAAAAGAAAAGAGTATCACTTCCGAAGAAATTTAGAGAGATACTGGGCGAGAATCTGATACTGACAAGAGGCTACGAACAAGCACTAATAGTTGTTAACGAAGGGTTGTGGAAGAAAGTAGCAGGAGAACTAATGAATGGCTCTTTTATAAATAAAGATATCAGAGATACAAGCAGATTTCTTGTTGGAGGAGCAAAAGAGATAGAACTTGATAAACAAGGAAGATTTGTAATCCCTCAGTCACTGCTAGAACATGCAGGACTAGGAGAAGAAGTTGTATTCATTGGACTTATAAATTGGGTAGAGATATGGGACAAGAAGAAATGGGAAGAGAGAGTGAAGTACCTACAAGAACACGGAGAAGAGATAGCACAAGAGATAGGTAAGATGAAAGACGAAAAGAATGGATAAGATACACACTCCCGTATTACTAAAAGAGAGTATCGAGTCTCTAAATATTCAACCAGATGGATTCTATATAGATTGCACACTAGGTGATGGGGGACACAGTATAGAAATACTGAAGAGGCTATCTAAAGAAGGACTTCTACTAAGTCTTGATCACGATCAACATGCTATTGACTTTGTCAGAGAGTATTACAAAGAAGAACTCGAAAAAAATGACAATTGGATTATCAAAAAAGGAAACTTCAAGAACATCAAAGAGCTTACTAAGGAAATCTCAACAAAACCTCTAGGTATACTTATGGATATAGGATTATCTTCCAGACAATTAGAAGAATCTCATCAGAGAGGATTTAGTTATAACGAAGAAGATGAACCACTAGACATGAGAATGGATGAGAACCTAGGTGTTACTGCATTAGATTTACTTAAAGTACTACCCGAGAGAAAACTTGCTGATCTCTTCTGGAGATATGGTGAAGAAAGATATTCCAAGCCAATAGCCAGAGAAATAAAAAAGAACATTTCTGATATCAAAACTGTGGGAGATCTCACACGACTTGTTTACAAAGTCGTACCGGTTAACTCAAATAAGAACCCTTCTCGCAGAGTCTTTCAGGCTCTGCGAATCGTGGTAAATGATGAGCTAACTAATCTAGAAATTGGATTAGACAACTCGTTTGAGATCTTACAAAAAGGAGGAAGAATATCTGTAATATCCTTTCATTCCCTGGAAGATCGAATAGTAAAGAACTTCTTTTTAGAAAAACAGGGAAGCGGAGAAGGGGAGATGCTTTTTAAAAGTCAAATTGCCCCAACCGATGACGAAAAAAAGCACAACCCTAGATCCGCTTCCGCCAAGTTAAGAACACTAATAAAAACCAAAGAAACCTAAATTATATTAGCCCTCTAGAAAGATGAAGAAACTGCCTCAAAACTCAAAAACTAAAAACTTGCCAATAGCAGTATTTCTTGGGACTTTGATTGTATTTACTATCTCCCAACTCATCATCAACTCAGTCCTTACACCACTTGGTCTAGAATTAGAAAGCCTAAATAGTGAAAAGAACTACTTGATTGAAGAGAACCGCTCAATGGAAGAGGAAATTGCAAAAACAAATTCGATTATGGTTATACGACAACTTGCAAACAAGAAATTAAATATATCCTCAGATTCCGAAAGAGTTATAATATACATAGAAGATTTAAGTGTTATAGCTGAAAAGCCATAATGTCCAACCTTAATCATCTTTATTCCACACAAGACAAAGTAAACAAATCCTCCAAGAGAAGAAATGGTTCAGGAGGTTTAAATATCACCACCGTAGGCTACGGGATAACACTACTTGCATTCATTGTTATATTTCAAATTTTTAGATGGCAAGTTCTATTCGCAGAAGACTTCAAAAACCTAGCACAAGGACAATACGAAACAAACAGAATTCAAGTGGCCCCTCGAGGGATTATTACAGCCGCAGATGACACCGTCCTAGCAGTAGATGAACCTGTATGGAATGTCTATGCATCCCTAAGTCAAGACGAAGATGAGAGGGCCCTGTTCTTTGAAAATCGGGATTTATTCGTAAGCGAAGTCTCTTCCATTTTAGGAGTCGAGAAGGAAACGATAGATTCTAAATTAACAGAAGATTTCCTTTACACTCCTATTGCAAAGGGAATTCCAACAGGGAAAAAGAAGGCCCTAGAACAAGCAGAAATTTTTGGAGAAGGCAAACAAGGTTTTGGTCTCTATTTTGAAAACGAAGAGAAGAGAGTTTATCCCAACAACGAATTGGCTGCACATATACTCGGTTTCATTGGACAAAATGAATTTGGTGACCCTATTGGGCAATATGGCATCCAGGGATATTACTATGGCGACATAACTGGGAGAGAAGGATATTCCTACGAAGAAAAAGATTCATCTGGGAATGTTATTCTTACGGCCGAGTATGAACCTATACTTCCTAGAGATGGAAAGGATTTTAAATTAACTATAGTCCCAAACCTGCAAGCAAAAGTAGAAGAAGAGTTAGAGAAGGGAGTAAGAGCTAATAGGGCAAAGGGAGGCTCGGCAATAATAATGGACCCTAAAACTGGAGCAATTCTTGCTATGGCAAATTACCCGACATATGATCCTAATGAATACTGGAGAGCCTCAGAGCCTTGGATACTAAGAAACAGGGCAGTTGCAGATGTTTACGAGTATGGTTCTGTTCAGAAGCCAATAACACTTTCAATTGCAATCGAGAATGGAGTAATTGATGAAGACTATATATGTAATGACACAACAGGTTATCTAGACCTTTACAAAGCCACCAACTATGCAGACCTAAAAGGAGAGCGCGTCTATACTTGGAACAGATTGCCCGCTGGAACAGATTGCCCGCTGGAACCTTAGATATCTCAGGAATATTCAGAACCTCTAATAATCCATGCGCTGCACGTATCGCCTTAGATATAGATTTTAATGAATTCTACTCATCACTCAAGGACTTTGGAATTGGAGAATTTATCGGAGTCGGACTACAAGAAGAAAGCACAAGTTACCTTAAGTCGAAAGAAACTTGGACAAAATTAGATACAATTACAGCCTCATACGGACAGGGAGGGATATCTGCAACACCATTACAAATCATCTCAGCATTCAGTGCAATAGCAAACGATGGAGTAAGAATGAGACCATATTTGATCTCCCAAATAAGTGATGAGAAAGAAGTTATTAATATCTCCCCCCAAATTCTTGCAAAACCCGTATCCAAAGAAACAACCGACATAATAACAAGAGCATTAGTCAAAGCCGTTAAAAACAACTCCCTCTCGGCACTAGGAAAACCCCTTCTAGAATATGACCTTGCAGCTAAAACTGGAACAGCTCAAATAGCAATTGAGGGTGGAACTGCTTATGACGAAAATCTTTCTAATGATACCGTTGTTGGTTTTGCACCTTCAGAGGATCCTAAAATGATTATGCTTGTTAAACTTGAAGAACCTAAAACTGCAGCTTATTCAAGTTTAACAACCGTTCCTGTATGGAGAGACATTTTCCTTTCTATTGCAGATGACCTAGAAATTAAGAAGATTAATTGAGATAATATATATAGTTTATATTTACACTTATCTCTACAAAAATGGTAGACATACTAAAAACCAGCACGGAGACACTGTTTATAGCAATAGTGGCCTCTGCGATATTTGCCCCAATAATGATCTCGATACTTTATAAATTTAACCAAGTAAGCGGGATAAAAAAATCCAAAATCGGAGCAGGAGATGGAGACAACAGCCTCTTCATGAGAATAATGAATACCTCACTAACAAACGGGACTCCTAATATGGGAGGGATTTTGATATGGATCTTAGTTCCACTATTAACACTTGCCCTTGTCCCAATGACCCCTCTTATTAAAATCTTTCTAATTGGTTTTGTTCTTTTTGGTTTTTGGGGATTTATAGACGTTGCAATATTTACAAACGGTTTTAAGAACAATGAGAAAGTTAAAGCTTTTCAGGAAACTTTCGAGTGGAGAATGGGGAAACTTACTTTCTCTATTCTACTAAACATTGGGGTTATGTACCTCCTAAGTAGAACAGGAGAGATAACTACAATAAACCTCTTGGACTTAATTGTCATAAATATTACACCAATAATCCTTATCATAACCGGAGTTATCGGACAATTCGCAATATACTCTGCAGAACTAACAGACGGTGCAGATGGATTAATGATTGGGATATTCACCATAATAAATCTTGCAATGTTATTCCTACTAACTGTCCAAGGTCAATATGAATTTATTCCTATACTCGCAATAATCCTTGGAGTTCAACTTATAGACCTATACTTTAATATCCCTCCAGCAAGGTTTTGGAATGGTGGACCAGGTGCTATGCCACTCGGTTTTAGCATGTTCTTTGTAGCTTTAGTGACAGACAATATCGTCCCTTACTTCTTAATGTCTTCCATAACATGGCTAATCATGGCATCTAGTGCAATACAGATAATTAGCCTGAAATTCTTTAAGAAGAGGGTTTTCAAGATAGCACCAATACACCATCACTTCCAAGCAAATGGGTGGCCACAGTACAAGGTAGTGATGAGATTCTGGTTGTTCACACTATTTACATGTATCTTGGGAATATATGTAGGGCTCCTTTAGATTAGATATCCTCACATTCAACCTCTGGACCTAAACAGGTACATATATTATTATTTTCAGAGTCTTTAAAAACATCTCCATTAGAATAGATATTTCCATTTGCTAGACATATTCTAAAGTTTGTCATATTCCCTTGGTCATTCTGATAGGAGACAGAGAATCTAGATTTGTCTACAAGATTAATATCTTGAATTTCAAAAGTGTTGCCTATTAAACAAACCCTGCTATAGATACTCTCATCTCTATTTGTTATAGCAGTCAAGACAATTCCGTCCTCTTCAAGCTTATACATCCCAGCCTGAACAGGAGCTTCATTGAAATCCCCACACAAAGATTCTCTCTCCATTACAACCCTTAACAAACTATCTTTATGTTGGATGTCCACCAACTCTGCACCTACCAAGTCTGGTTGATCCTTATCCAAATAATTCCTAAAACTGTATGAGAAAGACATTGCTTCGTTCACAAAATTCTCATAAGACATACTCAACTCGCCTTCTTTACAAACAATATCTCCAGAATTAGAGCAAACACAATCCTCGCCACCCTTATATTCTGGAATTGGATCGTTCACAGAGTACTCAACACCTTCGTAAACACAGAAACCTATACCCAGATTTCTCTGCAACATCGCCAATAGAATCCCAAGGGAGCTCAATACCAAAACGAACGTTATTAACAACAACCAATTCCTCTGTTTAATTTTTGCCATATCAAGGTACATTTTACCATAATTTGAGAAATTTAAATTCCTCAGCCATATTACTAAACTTTTTACATATGCTAGAATAGGCCATGCACGATGCACACATACACTTAGCAATGGAACCACTAAAATCTAATTTGCCCAAAATAATGGACACCTTCCTAGAAAAAGGTGGAAAATATATACTAACTCAAAGCACAGACCTTGAGGACATTGAGTCGAGCTTAGAAATAGGAGCACAATACCAAAACACCATAGGGGTAGCTTTGGGTTTACATCCGACATTCTTCCAAGAAAACACAATAGACAAGGGGGATAGTAACAACATTTACGAAGAGTCTAAAAAACTCCTTAACAACTTTTGCACTATACTAGAAAAAAGTCTTCCTCAAATTACAGCAATAGGAGAGACTGGTTTAGATTACTACCAGATAGGATTACAAAAAGACTTAAGCCCAGAGATAAAAAGGGAAATAAAAGAAATACAGAAGGAATCTTTTAGAAAGCATATTCAAATCGCTGTGAAAAATAACCTTCCCCTAAGCATACACGCAAGAGATGTAAATGGTAGCAATGAATGCGTAGAGGACATTGTAGATATTGTCGCCAAAGAAGGAAAAGGGTTGGCACGAGGTTGCTTCCATAGTTATACTGGAGATATTAAATACCTTCAATCCATTCTGGATCTAGGCTTTTGTGTTGGATTTAACGCCATAATTACCTACAAGAGTGGAGAAGATGTTAGGAAAATTTTGAAGGAAACACCTATTGACAGAATCCTATTCGAAACAGATGGACCATTCTTACCACCACAATCCGTAAGGAGAAACAAAAAAATTAAAAATAAATATGCACAGCCAGGTGATGTTAAGGAGGTTATAGAAGTAGCAGCAGGAGTAAAGAATCTTCTTCCTGAAGAACTAGAGAGGGAAGCAGACAACAATTACGAGAGAGTCTTTGGGAAATAATTATTAAATACGAGGAGAAAAAGACTCTAATCTCTCCTAGGATCTACAACACATACAAACTCCCCATGAGGATTCTTAGCAAAATTTCTTTCATTTAAAACTTCTTTTACTTCACTTACATTTCCATAGAAATATTCTTCTCTTAATTTCGAAATGTCTTTAGCCAAAAATATTTTTACATCCCCTAAGACATTGTTGATTGTATCTAGGAAACTAATTAATCTCTTTGGAGATTCGTAAAAAACAAGAGTGTTGTGTAAATCTTTGTATTCAGAGATTATTTTCTCCCTTCTAGTCTCACTCTTTGGAAGGAAACCAAAGAAAACGAATCTGTCTGTTGGAAGCCCACTGACAGATAAAGCTGCTGTTACAGCACTAGGACCTGGTATAGAGATTACCTCAAAACCGTTTTCCCTTAAATGCTTTACTAGTTTGTATCCAGGATCAGAGATCAAAGGAGTACCTGCATCTGAGATAAGAGCCAAGTCCAATCCCATGTTTAACTTTTCTAAAATTTTTTCAAGAACCTTGTCATGATTCTCATCTCGGTAGGAGACAAGCCGAGTCCGAATGTCATATTTCTCTAGAAGTTTTTTACTCTCTCTGGTATCCTCTGCAAGAACAAAGGGAACCTTCTTTAAAATCTCTACCGCTCGAAATGTTATATCTGAGAGATTGCCAATCGGCGTGGCTACTACATATAGTTTCCCTTTTATCATTTTATTAACTTTAAATTTAAATCCATATCTTCGCAGATTTCTTGAGACTTAATAGCATCTCCAAGAGTATATTCTCCTATCCTTGTTCTCTTAAGTTCCACCGCCGTTGCATAAGTTCCCAACAATTCTCCGAGGTCATTAACAATTGTCCTCACATAAGTTCCACTAGAACAAACTATCTTAAAAGAGACAAGGGGCCAATCATAATCAATAATTTCAAAATCTTTAATGGTTACAAGTTTGGGTTGGAGTTTAACTTCTTTTCCTTCTCTTGCAAATTCATATGCCTTCCTTCCTTTTATCTTTTTCGCTGAGAATTGTGGAGGTGTCTGACTAATTTCCCCAACGAAATTTTCTTTTATTATCGTCTCTATTTCCCCGACCTCCACCTTGTCCATATCTAAAGCCCCTTGTACTTTTTCTCCCATTACATCCTGGGTATCGGTGGAATAACCAAATTCCGCTTTAACCAAATACTCCTTTTCCATTTTTAAAATTTCTTCCATTTTCTTTGTATATTTCCCAAGGAGGATAATTAATAACCCTGTTGCAAAAGGATCTAAGGTTCCCGCATGTCCTATCTTCTGTCCTAGAGGAAGAACTTTTTTTAATTTTCTTATGACATCGTAGGAAGTAATTCTCGCTTCCTTGTTTATTAACAAAATCCCATCTATCATCTATCATATAGATGTAATATTAATAAAGGGATTATACCATTATGTTAAATGGAATAAGTTTGGGAATAATGACTGTCCTTATTCTCCTCCTCGGAGGTTTTGTCCTGACTCTACTTATCAATGCATTCCTCATTCCATTAGTAAAAACTCCTAAGGAAGTTATCACAGAAATTGTTGAAATCATGGACCTTAAGAAAGAAGACCATCTGGTAGATCTAGGAAGTGGGGATGGGAGACTTCTCTTAAAAGCTTATGCTAATAGTGGCTGTAAGTGTACAGGCTATGACATATCTCCAGTAATGTTAATAATTGCCAAGACAAAAAAGGCATTTCAATTTCCCCTAAGTAAAGATTTCCTTTTTGAAGCGGAGGATATTTTTAAGGTAGATTTAGAAAAATTTACAAAAGTATATTGCTATCTTGATGAAAAGAGTCTAGAGATATTAAAACCAAAACTAAAGGAATTCATAAAGAGTGGGGGAGAAGTCTACTCCTACAAACATAAAGTAGAAGGCATGAATAGAGAAGAAAAAATTCTACTTAAAAATGACAGACCACTTTACATATATAGAAATAAATAGAGACAGGATCCACATTCTGTATTATTAAACTCTCGTTGCTTCTTGCCACCCATCTATCATTACTGACCACATACCGACTTCTAGCTGTGCCATCAATCAACCCTATAAAACTATTTCCCAAATTATACCAAATTCCTTTACAATGAAAATAACGATATAATCAATTATGGCAAATTATGAACCCCTAGCATCAAAATATAGACCAAAAAGTTTAGAAGATTTTATTGGTCAAGAACACCTAATTGGGGAAAACGGCCCCATTAAGAAATTCTTAGACACCGGCAAAATTCCCTCCATGATATTCTGGGGACCTCCAGGAACAGGTAAGACGACTCTTGCCTACATAATCTCCTTAAATCTTTTCTACGACTTCCATAAACTCTTAGCAGTAAATAGTGGTAAAGAACAATTAAGAAAAATAATTAAGATAGCAACATCAAACAAACAATACGGCAAAAAAACAATACTCTTTCTAGATGAAATACACAGATGGAATAAAGCTCAGCAAGATGCACTACTACCTTATGTAGAAAAAGGACTCATAACCCTAATAGGAGCAACAACAGAAAACCCATCCTTTACAGTCAACACTCCATTATTATCTAGAACAAAGGTATTCGTTTTCAAGCAACAGAGTGAGGAGGACATACTGAATTTACTGAAAAAGATTGCAAAAAAGGAATTTCCAAACTTAACTGTAGACAAAAAGGAACTAGAAGCTATGGCTAATCTCTCTAATGGAGATATACGGTCAGGATTAAATATCCTAGAAATGGCAAGCACCATAGCTTTCTCTCAAAAAAAAGAAGCGGAAAAGAAAGCCAAAATTACAATGCAGATATTAGAAGACACCATCCAGAAACCAATATATTACGACAAAAATGGGGAGGAACACTACAACATAATATCTGCAATACACAAATCAATGAGATCCTCTAACCCAGATGCTGCTGCTTACTGGGTCGGTAGAATGTTGAGTGCAGGGGAAGACCCTCTTTATGTTGCTAGGAGATTACTAAGGTTTGCAAGTGAGGATATTGGGAATGCAGACCCTAATGCTTTAACGCTCGCAAACAATGTTTACGAATCTTGTCAGAAGATTGGAATGCCAGAATGTGAGGTATTTCTCATACAGCTAGCAATATATCTAGCAAAAGCACCAAAGGACAATACCGCTTATACTGTTGAAAATCTTGTAAAACAGGACATAGAGAAGTATGGAAATCTTCCTGTCCCAATGCACTTAAGAAATGCTCCAACACAACTAATGAAAAATATCGGCTATGGAAAAGGCTATGAATATGACCATGATTTAGAATCTAAAAAATCCAATCAACAGTGTATGCCAGACAAATTAAAGAACAGAAAATATTTAAAAAGCAATTAAAGATTCCATATAAAGTGGAAAACTTAACATAATATATATATAATATTCTGCATGGAAATCAGAAAAGACAAGGAGATAATAGAGAGAATTTTAAAAAAGGGAGTTGAACAAGTGCTACCAACAGAAGACGCTCTAAGAGATTTGCTACAATCAGGAAAAAGACTAAATATCTACCAAGGTTTCGACCCAACAGCTGATACCTTACACATAGGCCATACAGTAGGCATGAGAAAACTTGAAGATTTTAGAAAGCTTGGACACCACGTCATTTTCCTCGTTGGAGATTCTACCGCAAGAATAGGAGACCCTTCTGACAAAGCCGCAACTAGACAGATGCTAACAAAGGAAGAAGTTGAAGAGAACATGAAAAGATATGTTGAGCAAGCCTCAAAAATTATTGACATTAATAACAAAGAGAACCCAGTAGAGATACTATACAATAGTGAATGGTTAGAGAAACTTAACTTTGGAGACATAATAAAGCTTGCTTCTAAGTTTACAGTTCAGCAAATGCTAAAAAGAGATATGTTCCAAAAGAGATTGAATAAAAACAAACCCATTCATCTAAATGAATTCCTATACCCCGTTATGCAGGGATACGACTGCGTAGTGATGGATATAGACGTTGAGATTGGGGGAAATGACCAGTTATTCAATATGCTCGCTGGAAGAGACTTAATAATGTCTGAACTAGGGAAAGAGAAGATTGTACTTACCACCAAACTGCTTGAGACCGCAGATGGGACAAAGATGGGAAAGACCGAAGGCAACATGATAAAAATGAACGACAAACCAGAAGACATATATGGGAAAGTAATGGCCTTCAACGACGACATGATTCTCGAGGCCTTCGAAATTTTAACCTTTGCAACTATGAATGAAGTCAAAGAATACAAAGAAAGATTAGAATCTGGGGAGAACCCCATGATACTTAAAAAAGAGTTAGCCCTCAGAATAACATCGGAAATAACTAGTGAAAAGAAGGCAAAACAAGCTCAAGAGTTCTTTGAGGCCGTATTCCAAAACAAGGACAAAGACATTGAGATCCCAGAAAAAGAAGTCTCAGAAAAAGAGATCCCCTTAAATCAGCTACTTGTAGATATCGACTTTGCAAGTAGTAAATCAGAGGCAAAGAGATTAATAGAACAGGGTGCAGTAAAAATCCAAGGCAAAAAGATCACCCAATATAACTATCCAATCAATACTCCCAATCAACCCGAGATTCGCGTGGGAAGGAAGCTATGCAAGATTACATTCAAGGCATAGAAGAAAGTTTTTTCTAAAACCTTCTCCAATACAAAAACAGAAACCTTTTAAATCATGGACAAAAAGATTCAGAAAAAATTTGAAGAATTGGTAAAAAGTACCCCTAAAAACTTCAAAGAGGAAGTCGAGAGAGCCTTTGAATATGCCTCAAGCTATCATAAAGATGAAAGACGATTCGGAAGGGAATTTGTGCTCGAACATCTCCTTAACATTGCTCTCCTTACAACTGAAGTAGAGCTAGACACAAATTCAACAATAGCAAGCCTCCTACATGAGACTCCAGAGGAAGAACAAAACCTTAAAGAGATAGAACACCTTTTTGGCAGTGACATTGTCAGACTCCTCATAAGGCTCAAGGAAATTAAGAAAGCAACAGAGAGTCAAGAGACACCAGAGGAAATAATAATAAAATACATATTAAATAGCTCAGAAGACTTAAGACCTGTAATTATAAAAATACTAGACACACTCTGTGATATCCGAAGCGTTAAAAACATTCCTGAAAAAATGAAGAAGGATACTCTGAGGAAAGCATTAAATATTTACTCACCCTTGGCAGAATACCTAGGTTTAGATGAAATTAAGAAAGATATAGAGGAAAATGCTTTCTCAGAATATCTCCCCATTGAATATGCCAGCATATCTAAGAAGATGCAGGAAACTGGAGTTTGTGAAAGAACATTAGAAAAATATAGAACCTACCTAGAAGAAACACTAAAGGACCTTAAATTTGAAAAGAAAATAAAAGGGAGAATAAAGTCAAAATACAGCATATACAACAAACTTAAAAAGTACGAAAAAGAGTGGATAAACCCAA
>DAOTFQ010000011.1:0-10467 GCA_035446665.1 Candidatus Dojkabacteria bacterium
AGCCGAAGCAATAGTCTCAAAGTCCCTCATCTCGTCAACAAGGATGACATCCGGATCCTGTCTTAATGCACTTCTCAAAGCTATATGCCAAGAGTGTGTGTCATCGTTCATTTCTCTTTGATCTATTAAGGCCTTCTTTCCTTCAAATACATACTCTATTGGATCCTCTATTGTTACAATATGACAGAACCTTGTCCTGTTAATGGCTTCCAGCATAGCAGCAATAGTTGTACTTTTCCCGTGACCTGTTGGTCCAGTAACAAGTATTAATCCCTGTTTTAATTTTACGAATTGATTATATATCTGTGGCAACATCAATTCCTCTATCGTTTTTATTCGAGAAGGAATTAATCTCAATGCCGCTGAAAGACTCTTCATGGAATAGTATGCATTAACCCTAAATCTAGCATTCATCGCTCCCTCATAGGTATACGCAAAATCTATTTCCCTATTTACTTCTAAAAGTTCTTTCTTCTCATCATTTAAAATAGAATATATTAAATTCTCTGTATCCTCAGGGCTTAACAAATTCTCATTAAGATTGATAAGTTCACCATCTATTCTCAATATTGGGGGATAGCCTACTGCAAGGTGTAAGTCGGAAGCATTCCTATTAACAGCCTCTGATAACAATTGATGGATTGTTAACTCACCAGAAGTACCTGTCGTCATCTGAATCCCTCCTTGATTGCGCTGATCCTCTATCTCGCTTTGCTTCTGTTGCACTCCCTGCTGTGCTTCCTCACCTTCGCCTTTTGAATCATTTGCTTTTTCTCCTACACTAGGCATTATTTTATCCAAAGTCTCATTGAATTTAGGCAAGTCCGAAGGAAGAGGATCAAAGCCCTCTCCTGTTGGGGTAGGAACAACGGGATCGACCTGAGCTGTTTGTTCAGGAGTAAGCCTCTGCCCTTTCCCCGGCAAAGGGGTGGGAGAGGGAACATACATAATATCATTTGCCCCCGAAACATCATCTTCTGCTTCCGAGACAGTTCCTCCCTGTCTAGGATTAATATCTGACGCAACCTCAGGTACCTGAGGTATCTCTGCTTCTGGCAGAGGGGGAGGTGTGAACACCTCGGTAGATTCAGAAGTGTTTGTAACATTAGCTTGTACAGCCCGTGTCCTTTGTACTGATTGAGAATTGTCCTGAACTAATTGATCCAGAGTCTTTTTAAAATCTTCTACTTTCTTATCCTCATCTTGGAGACCTCCACTGGTTGCTGGAGTAGGAGAGTTTGAAGAACCATCTGCCGAAGCATTATTCGAACTAAAGTCCGGATAAGAAAATTGTGGATTGTCTTTTGGGGCAGTATTTTGATCCATATATATTTATAATACCAAAAATTTATTCTTTTGAAACCCTTAGAACTTCTTCTATCGTCGTTATCCCTTCTAAAGCCTTCAAATAGCCATCTTGCAACATAGTCAACATTCCTTCCTCAACAGCAATATTCTTTATCTCGTCTGCCGAAGCATTCTCCATAATCATCCTACTTATTTTTTCAGAGACATCTAGCACCTCAAAAATACCAATCCTTCCAGAATAACCCATACCTCCACATTTGTCACAGCCAGTCCCCCTGTAAAGATAGATTACTGGTTGCCCATCAGCACCTACTTCTGGAGGCCTCATAGTTATTGAGTCTCCATTGGAACTTGCTTTCTTAGATTCATAGACTCTCTGTAAATAAGGGACCAGATCAAATTCCGATCTCCCTGCAAACACCTCTTTAATATTCTTAACTACCTCTTGGGGTGCAGGGTAGGCTTCAATACAGTCCTTACAAATGCTCCTTGGCAATCTCTGAGCAACAATACAACGCAGGGTAGAAGCAAGCAAATAAGATTCGACACCCATATCTAGAAGCCTTGGGATTGCCGAAGCAGCACTATTCGTGTGCAGAGTAGATAGCACCAAATGACCAGTAAGAGAAGCCTGCACAGCCAACGCTGCAGTCTCTTCATCTCTAATCTCTCCAACCATTACTATGTCTGGGTCCTGTCTCAAAACAGACCTTAAACCATTAGCAAATGTAAGACCAATATCTGGGTTAATCTGTATCTGGGTAACACCAGGGACCCTAATCTCAACTGGATCTTCAAGAGAGATAATATTTACCTTAGGATCATTAATCTTAATAAGAGATGAGGCCAAAGTTCTGGTTTTTCCACTACCTGTAGGACCGGTAACTAGAGAAATACCATTTGTGACACTTAAAGCATCCACAAAAGTTTTGTATGCATTGCCTCTTAAACCAGTAGTCTCTAAAGTTATATCATCCGATTCTGACTCGAGCAACCTCATAACTACCTTCTCTCCATAAATAGTAGGCATCACAGAAACACGTAAGTCTATCTTAGTATCCTCTATTTTTATAGGAAACCTCCCATCCTGCGGCAATCTTCGTTCATCTATCTTGAGGTTAGATAGAATCTTAATTCTAGAGACAATAGCGGGTGCAAGATCCCTAGGTAGACTAAGCCTCTCCGCCATAATACCATTGATTCTAAACCTAACTCTAACTCTCTTTTCTAGTGGTTCTATATGGATATCTGAGGCTTTCGCTGTAACGGCATATTGCAACATTGAGTTTACAATTCTTGCAACGGGAGCTGACGACAAATCGGAGCTAGAAAACAAATTTGGATCTTCACTAATCTCTGTAACAGGCACATCCTCTAGAGCATCAGAAACTTCTGAACTCATAACATCTCCAATTCTCCTCTCTAGAACAGAGTTGATTCCATCCCTTGTTGTAATATATACCTGTATCCTCGTCCCTGGAGGATATTTCCTTTGCAAAGCCTGTGTAGCCTGAATATCAAAAGGATCCTGCATCGCAATCTTTACAAAGTCCTTTCCCCTTTCAAATGGTACAGCCCTGTACTTAGACAAACTGTCAACATTCACTTCGGCTAAAATACTCTCTGTGACACCAACTTCCCCAAGATCTACAAAAGGAATCCCGAAGATTTCTGCTTTGCTCTTGGCAATATCTACCTCTGTAACCAAACCCAGCTCTTGCAATACAACCTCTTCTGATTTCTGTGTACGACTTTTCTCAAGAACAACCTTACTTACATCATTGTCATCTATTAATCCACGACTTTGAAGATGCCTCAGTAGTGAAGTTATGGCAGCCATTAGGCAGATTTTATACAAATATTATCTCCTCCCAGTTTAAGCCAATCCAAAGGGATAGTCAACTATCTGAAAATATCTAAGAGTTCTTAACCTCTACATGTGGTAAAATTTAGAATGACTTACATAATCGCCGACAAGAGAGAAAAGCTACAGAAGCAGGAACTGAAAGGCCTTCTTAATAAATTATTTGGCAGAGAGATCTCAGACTCCCCAGATATACATATATTAGATCCAGAAGATAAGAACTCCATAGGGATAGAGGAGATAAAAGAGCTACAACAGACCATGAGGTTTAAACCTTTTCAGGAGGGTATTCAGGTGGGAATAATCTTAAATGCTCACAAGCTAACTCATCAGGCACAGAACTCGATGCTAAAAACCCTCGAAGATTCCTCAGAGACCTCCATATATATTCTCTGCGTAGACAACGAAAAGAACCTCTTACCTACAATTAGGTCTAGGGGGATAATTCTTTATCCAAAGAGAGAAAAAGGAGAAGAAGATGAACCCCCTGTAGACAAGAGTGACATTGAAAAGATTATGGAAACTTTTTTTGATCTATCTCCTATAGGGCAATTTAATATAATTGAAGAATATTCAGAGAACAAAGAGAATTCCTTAACCTTTATAAATGGTGTAGAGGAGACCATCAGAGAGAAACTTGAATTAGATATAAAAAATGGTAACATTGATAGTTCCCAGAGAGACCTAGAATTTCTCAAAGTAGTAGAAAAGAGTAGAGAAAAAATCTCTTCAAACTGCAATAGAAAGCTCACTCTGGAAGCCATGATTATGCAGCTTAAGACTTAACATTCAGGTGAAAAACAGGTAAAATGTAAAGTTCAAGATGCTAGATTTAAATTACATACCTCTAGATAAAATATGGCCGAAAAATCCGGATACAAAGTTTCAGATATCCAAGTTTTAAAAGGTTTAGAAGCGGTGAGAAAAAGACCTGCTATGTATATCGGTTCTACCGACAAACATGGTCTTCACCACATCTTCACTGAGATTTTAGATAACTCCGTAGATGAGGCTATAGCAGGGTACTGCAAAAACATATGGGTAACCTTAAATAAGGATGGTTCCCTTACTGTCAAAGATAATGGTAGAGGTATCCCTGTAGACAAACACCCTGAAACAAAGGTCTCTACACTAGAGACAGTAATGACTAATCTTCACGCAGGTGGTAAGTTTGAAAAAGGTGCCTACAAAGTTTCTGGTGGTTTACATGGAGTAGGTATGAAATGTACAAACGCTCTTTCAGAGTGGATGCAAACAACTGTACATTTTGACGGAGGAATATATACACAAAGATATGAAAGAGGTATACCTGTAGAGCCGGTCAAAAGGATAGGAGACACAAAAGAAACTGGGACAGAACACACATTTGCACCAGACCCAATGATATTTTCTGAAACAGAATTTGACTTTGACACAATAGTTAAGCAGTGCAGACAACATGCATACTTAACTGCTGGATTAAGAATTTCCGTAATTGACCAAACAGAAGAAGAGGAGAAGAGATATGACCTTTATTTTGAGGATGGAATTAAATCTTACGTTCAGTTCCTGAATATAGATAGTAAGACAATAGGGGAAGAGCCTCTCTACATTAACAAAACAGACGAAGATGTAGTAGTTGAAGTAGCAATGCAATACACAGATGGAATGGAGGAAGATGTTAGATGTTATACAAACAACATTGTAAACCCAGAAGGAGGAACCCATTTAGCTGGTTTTAGAACTGCCGTAACTAGTGCTTTTAACAATTACGCTCAGAAGGAAGAATTGTTGAAGAATGTAGATGGTAATCTTAGCGGAGATGATGTTAGAGAAGGTCTAACCGCAGTAATATCCGTTAAGGTTGCAGACCCTCAATTTGAAGGTCAAACAAAAATAAAGCTAAATAACCCTGAGGTAAAAAGTATTGTTGCCAGAGTAGTAAGAGACGAGATTACAACCTACCTAGAAGAGAACCCTAAAGAAGCCAAGGATATTGTTGGAAAAGCAGTTCTAGCAAACAAAGCAAAGGCCGCAGCAAAAGCAGCAAGGGATGCCGTTATAAGAAAGAGCGCATTAGAATCAACCACATTACCGGGGAAATTAGCAGACTGTACTAGTAATGACCCTACAGTAAGTGAATTATTCATAGTAGAAGGAGATTCCGCTGGTGGTTGTTTTTCTGGTGATACTAAAGTTGCATTAGTTGACGGCAGATCTATTAGTTTTCTAAAGTTAATAGAAGAACAAAAGCAAGGTAAAACAAATTACTGTTATACCATTGCTAAGAATAGAAAAATAGCTATCTCTGAGATACAAAATGTAAGAAAGACCAAATCTAATACCAAGGTTGTTAAAATTACTCTAGACAATCAAGAAGAAATTGTTTGTACTCCAAATCATAAATTTATGTTGAGAGATGGTTCTTATAAACAAGCAAAGAATCTTACCCCAAAAGATTCTTTAATGCCTTTTAACAGGAAGCTTTCAGAGAAAAAGGGTAGGATTACAATCGAAGGATATGAGATGGTATTTAATCCATCTGATTCTAAATGGATCTTCACTCATTTATTGTCTGACAGATACAATCTAGAGAAAAATCTATATTCAAAAACTCCAGGAACACACAAGCATCACATAGATTTCAATAAGCTCAATAACAGACCAGAAAATATTGTAAGATTAGATAAAGAAGTGCATCTAAAACTTCACCAAAAGCACATATCTAAGACATGCCATACCGAAGAGGTTTTTGAGAAATTAAGAATTTTGAAGAAAACTCCCGAATTTAGAGAAAAAATGAGACAAACTATGTCAAAACCCCAGACCCGCAAACTCTTAAGTCACAATGCTAAAAGACAATGGGAAAACGAAGAGTACAAGCAATATATGCTAGAAAAATTCCTTGCCTTCTATTACACAAATGAAGAATATCAAAAGGCAAGTCAAAAAAGATTAAACAAAGCTCAAAAAGATTATTGGACCAAGAAAGGAAACAGAATAAAACAATCACATCGTACTTCTAAATATTTTGAAACTCATCCAGAATTAAAGAAAGAGTTATCAAAATTAGCTAAAGAACAATGGAGTGATTCAAACTTGCTCAAATGGAGATCTAAACAAACAAAGGCTCAATGGACAGACGAGTTCAGAGAACGAAGAAGGAAAGCATATAACAAAACATATCTAGATAGAGGACTTAAGGTTATGAGATCTATTTACGAACAGATTGGAGAACTCTCAGAAGAAATATATGATAAGGTAAGAATTGAATCAAAAGACAAAACTCTGATTAAGATGTCTACTATCTGTGACAGATTTTTTAATGGTGATTATGCAAGATTAGAAGATGCCGTAAGAAACTACAATCATAAAATAGTTTCGATTGAATACCTAAAGAAAAGGATTGATGTATACGATTTGGAAGTACCTCATACTCATAATTTTGCTTTACATAGTGGAGTATTTGTACACAATAGTGCAAAACAGGGACGAGATAGACATACTCAGGCCATACTCCCTTTGAGAGGTAAAATTATGAATACCCAAAAATATAGGGTAGATCGAGTTCTTTCTAACAACGAATTCAATGATGTGACCACCGCACTAGGAGTTGGAATCGGAGAGACCCTAGATATCTCTAAATTGAGATACCATAAGATTATTATTATGAGTGATGCCGATGTAGATGGACTTCACATTACAACTTTGGTTCTAACACTACTATTTAGATTCTTCAAGCCCCTTATAAAAGAAGGCTATGTCTATGTAGCACAACCTCCTTTACACAAGGTAGAGATAGGCAAAAAGAAATACTACTTCATAAACGATGCAGATAAGGATGCCTTTGTTAAGAAAGCAAAGCAGGAAGGAAAGGTTCCAGTAGAGAATAGATTTAAAGGATTAGGAGAGATGAATCCTGACCAGCTATGGGAAACAACTATGAATCCAGAGACTAGAGTGCTCAAGAGAGTAGAGATCCAAGATGCAGAAGAAGCAGAGAAAACCTTTGAAATGCTTATGGGGACAGAGGTCCCTCCTAGGAGAAGATTTATTCAGACTTACGCAGCTAGTGCTAATTTAGATGTTTAAAGAAATGGAAGAAGAAAAAGATATAAAAAGGGAAGAAAATAACAACTTAGATGTAGATCTAACATTTAAACCTGGGACTACCGTTGCCAGATCCATTGTCGACGAGATGAAAGCTAACTACCTCGACTATTCTATGTCTGTTATTGTTTCAAGAGCCTTACCAGAAGTAAAAGATGGTCTTAAGCCTTCACAGAGAAGAATTTTAGTCGCAATGAATGACCTCAATCTTCTTCCTAATGCACATTACAGAAAGTCAGCAAAGATAGCTGGAGACACCTCTGGTAACTACCATCCACACGGAGAATCTGTGGTTTACCCAACATTGGTTAAAATGGCACAAGACTTCTCTACGAGATATCCTCTCGTAGATGGACAAGGTAACTTTGGTTCCATAGATGGTGACTCACCTGCCGCAATGAGATATACCGAGGCAAGGATGGCAAAGATTACACCAGCCTTATTAGATGATCTAAGTAAAGGGACTGTTACATATGTATCCAACTATGATGGAACTAGACTAGAACCTACGGTTCTTCCTGCACTATTTCCAAATGTATTAGCAAACGGTAGCGATGGTATTGCCGTCGGTATGGCAACAAAGATACCTCCTCATAACTTAACAGAGTTAATAAAAGCCCTACAAAAGATGATTGAAAAGGGCAACAAATGGGAAGGTAAAGCCGTATACAACGACTTGAGAAAGAAGAAAGAGGCTAAAGAAGAAATTCCAGAGACCCTAAATCCCAAACCGACAGATTACTTAGAAAACTACATTAGCAAAGACGACTTAAATCTTCAACATCATATTGATGAATTACGAGGAGAATTAAAAAAGAATGAGGAGGTCCTTTATCCAGAATTCAAGTCTGACATTACACCTTCAGAATTAATAGAGATAATTCCAGGACCAGATTTTCCAACAGGAGGTACAATATATGACCAGAAAGAGATCTTGAATGCCTATGCTACTGGTAGGGGAAGAATCTTACAGAGAGCTAAAGCCTCTATTGTAGAAGGTAAGAAGGACAGATACCACATAGTTGTTACTGAAATCCCTTACCAAGTTAACAAGGCCCACATGACGGAAAAGATTGCGGATCTCGTTAAAGAGAAAAAGATAAAGGGTATTGCAGACATTCGTGACGAATCTAATAGAGAAGGAATGAGATTAGTGATCATCCTCAAAAAGGATGCACAACCAAAGGCAGTATTGAACAAACTCTATAAATATACAGAGATGCAAAAGGTATTTAATGCCAACATGATTGCACTTGTAGAACAGGAACCCAAAACACTACCTTTGAGAAGGTTCCTAGAACTCTTCCTGTCATTCAGGCTAGTAGTAACAATAAGAAGATACGAATTTGACCTTGCAGAAGCAAGGTATCGAGGACATATCTTAGAAGGCTTACTTAAAGCCTTGGACATGCTAGATGAGGTTATTACAACGATTAGAAAATCTAAGTCCCAAGACACAGCGAAAACGAATCTTATGGATAAGTTTGATTTCACAGAGGTTCAAGCACAAGCAATCTTAGATATGCAACTTAGAAAATTAGCAGCTCTAGAGAGGATGAAACTACAAAACGAACACAAAGAAATTAAAGAAAAGATTAAAGAATACAATGAAATTCTTGAAAACCAAGACAGGATACTGGAGATAGTAAACAGTGACTTAGAGGGAATCAAAGAGACATACGGTGATGACAGAAGAACAAAAGTTGTGAAAGAAAAGATTAACGAGATCTCCGAAGAAGACATGGTAGCCTCCGAAGATACTCTGGTTACAATTACACACTCGGGATATATAAAGAGACTCCCACCAAACACGTACAAATCCCAACACAGAGGAGGGAAAGGTGTCTCTGGAGGAGAGACCAAAGAGGGTGACTTCATAGAACATGCTTTCCTATGTAATACACATGATGAACTTTTACTTTTCACAAACGAGGGGAAGGTCTTTAATCTAAGGGTCTTTGAAATTCCAGAACTAGGGAGAACAGCAAAGGGGTTACCTTTGGTTAACTTAGTCCAATTAGATTCCAATGAAATTGTAACTTCCGTTCTAACAAGAGATCCTAAAGGGAAGATATCAAAGGAGGAGAACAAAGAAAAAGTTTATAAATACTTCCTAATGGCAACTGAAAATGGGACTGTCAAGAAAACAGAACTGAAGGAATTTGCAAAGATTAGAAGCAATGGCCTTACTGCAATAAATCTAGAGGAAGGTGACAATCTAAGTTGGGTTAGACCTACAACAGGAGAGGACGAAGTAATAATAATAACCAAGCATGGAAAATCCATAAGATTTAAAGAGACAGACGTCAGACCAATGGGCAGAAACACTAAAGGTGTTAAAGGCATAACCTTCAAGAGAGAGGATGACAGTGTGATAGGGATGGGAATCGTAGAGAGTGATAAGCAGAGGTTGCTCACTTTATCAGAGTTTGGTTATGGAAAGATGTCACTTCTTGAAGAATACAGCACACAGAAGAGGGGTGGAACAGGAATATTCACTTTTAGGGTAACAAATAAAACAGGAGACGTTTCTTCTGCTAGGTTACTTACTGAGAGTGAGGAAGAGATTGTTGTGATATCTGAAAAATCAAAAGTTATAAGAGCTGATCTTAAAGCTGTCCCCGTGCAGGGCAGACAAACCTCAGGAGTTAAGGTTATGAATATTAATGGAGGAGATAAGGTTGCAACTGTTGCAGTACTCTAAGGATCCCATCTTTATAAAGATAAAATCAGAATTTTAGGTTGACTTCCCCCGTATCCTATAGTATAATATGGTGGTTTATTAAAACTGTTCTTTAAAAGTTTCTAGGCATATATACATAGATTTAATCTCTTATATGCTTAGATCAAATAGCGTGTGATGAAAAACTCCCTGTTTAGTGCTTAACATCAACGGTGAATTTAGGTTGTTAGAATATTCTAATAACTTAAATCCACCGTTGGTGGTATCTCTTATAAAGAGAAATCTTTCACTAGTATGAAACAAGGAGATTATAATGAAAAAGGAGCGAAATTTCTTCTATCTTGCAGGGTGCGTGTTTGGAACACTGTTCCTCCTAATGGTCGTGAGCGGGATCACTTCCGGCCTAGAGGCTATTGCCGAGAATCGGTTTGGAGTTGAGATTCCCAGTCCGGAACCAACCTGGATTGGCCTTGTATACGTACTCTCTTTGTATATTGGGATTTTAACAATACTGGGGACAACA
>DAOTFQ010000012.1:0-2525 GCA_035446665.1 Candidatus Dojkabacteria bacterium
CTTTCAAGAGTAAGATCGAAATATCTATTCTCAGAAAGTTTTGTGTTCTCATCTAAGACAATATCTTTACCTTCTGGTTCCACTATTTCCTCAACTGCTTCATCATCTATTACTAAATCATCAGCAGCAGAAAGCGGGTTTGATGTAAAAAAACCTAAAAAGCCAAAAGATAATATGAATGAGAGATACAGACATTTTCTCATTTAAGTATTTTATTAACACTTAACTTATATATTTGAAGAGCCTCTCTGGCCTCTTCTTTACTTACAGCATAGTCATCATGAACGATCTTATTTCGTATCTTGTGTGCCTCCCAAAGACGATTATACTCTCTTTTTCTAAAGATTTTTCCTGCACTTTTCAGATTTTCACCACAAGAAGAATCGTTTTTGAAATAGAGCTGGAGAGATTTAGAAAGAATATTATCTAGCTTAATAATTGCGTCCCTCCTCACAGCAAGTTCTTCACTAATAATAGATTTCTCTAGGGAATAAAGCTCCTTTATTAATTTCTCTCTTTTCTTTTGGTCAATCTTTTTTGTATTAAGAGAAACCATTACAAAAAGAGCAACGATTAAAAGCAAGATTATTATTGAAAGTAACAGTGAGTTGTCCATTACTTTTTCCTCTTTTTAAATAATTTAACAAATGATTTCTTCATTCTTTTGAAAACTTTCTTTTTCTTTAACTTTATTAAAAAGTATAGCAGAAAAAGAAATGAGCAGAAAATTAGGATAGATAGTGATTTTGAAAGTATGGAGATATATAGAGGAACTTCATGCTCAACTTTTGTCTCTATGGTTTGGTCTATCTTATGTCTATTCAGGTTTGTAAGAGAAGTTACAACAAAGATGTTACTAGAGTTAATTTCATCGTGGGGGATATTAAATTGCAAGAAATTCTCTTCGTTGGGGAGTAATATGTTGGACTGCATATTTTGAACAGGATCCGTGTATTTTGTAAGGTTCTCTATGTTTGAATTAGAGACAATAATATTGTTTAGGGCAATATTCCCATTGTTTTTTAATTTTAACAATCCTTTAGCATAGGGTTTAGTTATATTGTAATTTTCTAGGACAAAGTGGGAATCTATACTAAAGTTGGGAAGAATATCTTTTGTTGTCTCTGCTTTAACAATAAAGTCTGTATCTTGGAAGAAAGATAATTTAGGAGCTACGGCAGATTTTCCTCTAGTAATTATCGTTATATGGTCAAGGAATTGACTGTTGTAGAGATTTTTACCAAAGTACTCTTCTAAAAAGGGATCCGCTGTTACCCACCTATTCTGGTTTGTGTCTAGATATTCCACCCAATGGTGGTAGAATCCGTCAGAGGTATATCCCGTTATGTTCGAGATGTACCCAACGACGAGTCTACTTGGGACATTGTAGTTTCTAAGTAGGGCGATATAGAAGTCAGAATAATCTATATTGCTTGCATTATTAGGGGCCTCTGTGAGTGTCTGTGCACCTATTCTAGAGCTAGATTCTATTCCAAGGGGTATTTCTTCATTGTAATTTAATCTTTCTATTACATACTGGTAGATATATTTGTAAAAGAGTTCTTTCTGGGCATCTTCTAAAACTTCTACATCATCAAAAGTCGGAGGAATGAGAAGGCCCTTTTTTTCTAAGAAAGAATTGATCCTTCTAAACTCAGTGTTATTCGTGATAGACCAATAGCCAGTCTTTTGTGTCAAAAAAGAACTTGTTTCTTCTGTGATTTCTAAATCTTCCGTTTTGAGAATATATCCAGATATTTTACAGTCTGCAGTTTCCCCAGGCTTTACGATGTATTTAAAGATATAATTCCCATCTTCATCTTTAAGCGAAGAGGTTGGGGTAGGGGATATATCTTCCCATATTATTGTTTGTGTAGGTGTGTCAGAAGGGACGTATATTTCAAAGGTTTGGTTGTCATCATTAAGGCTATTTGAGAATACTTTGTTAATGTCAAATTTATAAAGTAATTTTTCTCCAAATACTATTGAAAGTTTGGGGTTCTGTGGTTGCTCTATTAGAACAACATATCTGTTCTCTATGGCCTTAATGTTTTGTATTGGGTCTGACGACCAGAGAGGTTCCCCCATATCTTTGGGGTATTTAATAACTATTGACCTAGTTGTCGTGTTGAATACCGTAGACGAGATATTAAAAGAAGAGCCTTCTTCTCTCTCAAGAGAGTACTTTATTAATATTTGCAATGGAGAACCAGGTCTAACAACTCCATTGTTTAGGTTTACTAATATTTCCGTGTTTGAGCCCCTATTAAATGTTGTGCATTCCAATTCCTCTCCTGTTTTAAATTTCTCGCATGTAACCCTTAATCTTTCAATTGGGACAACAGCTGTATAGTAAGATATTACCCTTGGGGAGGGACTAGTTATTTCCATGACAAGTTGAGTGTCTATTGTTTCTTGGGTAATTGTGTGTTCGAAGTCTACATTAATATTAATGTCAGAAGCTGTGGTATTGGCCATTACCTGACGAGTAGATGCTAGACCTAAGAAGATTAAAGAGATTGAAA
>DAOTFQ010000012.1:2625-10458 GCA_035446665.1 Candidatus Dojkabacteria bacterium
TTGGCCATTACCTGACGAGTAGATGCTAGACCTAAGAAGATTAAAGAGATTGAAAACATGAGGATTAAGGGTAAGAAGAAAAGGGGTTTTACAGGGGATTTTATTACAGCAAAAAGAGAGGGAGCATTCCTATATTTCGACAGAGTCTTCTTTAAATAACCAGTCAAATTTTTCATACTTTCTCATTATTTGCTTATTTATTGGGGTTTTAGGAGTAACCCCGAGTTCATTTCTCACTTTGTCCCAATCTACTTTTTCAATTTCATTAACTATTTTAAAACTAGGATTGCGGACAGTTTCCTGTTTGGCATTCTTTCTAATAATATAATAGGCTAAACCATTTCTTTCATCAAGAACAACGCGTGGCTTAGCATCTACACTATAATATTCAGCAAATATAAGATTAGAGTTTTGTCTTGTATTGACAACAACAACTTCATAACCAGCAGGGATAATTATTTTGTCTTTTTTCTTTATGTTTGCCTTTATAACCCTATTTTTTCTTGCATTTGTATAACTTTGAATTAAAACAGTTGCTCCACCGTATACAAAGTCAAAGATTCGAGGGTATTTAGCACACCTAGTGGCTCTTGTTTTAACGAATTCTATTCCAGCAAGATTAGGAGGGAGTACGTAAAAGTTAATATTAACACCCTTTTCTTTGTATAGATCGTTATTGTCTAAACCTTTATACTTCTTGTAAAAAATTTCGGGGCAATTCAGTTCTTTGTTTAGAAGTTGACTCCTAACATCATCTATTGTTATCTCTATTTTCTTTTTAAAGGAAAAATCCTTTACTTGTAGCTCTTCTCCGTCATATACGATTGGGAAGCCTGAGCTACTTTTCAAGTCAATTCGTGCCATAAGAGCTATTATATCACATCAATGTTATTCTCTTGAGAATGACTTAAGGAGTTCAGAGAGAACAAAAGCTATTATTATGTAAAAAAGTAAGGCTACAAAAGGTGTTAATTCAAGGGTAAAGTTGTTAATTTGAAGAGAACTTGTAACTATCCCTTCAAAAGGCGTTAGGAACATAGTACTTGTATTAAATACCCAATTAGCAAAGTTGTTCTCTAGGTTGGCATTCATGACCAAGAGTGCAATTCTGGTTATAATTAAACCTTCTATGAATATTACACCAAAGTAAGCTAATCTTATTATTAGTTTTAACATTTGTTAAAGACTCTCTAAATTATCTACATAATATTCTAGCTCATTCATAAATCGAGTTACACCATGTGCCCAAAGATCTAGCCCTGTTTCTCCACAAGGAGGACAGTATGTATCCTGTATGTCAAAGGGTGTTAGGTCTGTACCGTAGCCTAAAGCAAGTCTTTCTGTAACATGGGTTATAGATTCTTCCCAATCTTCAAACATACTCCATCCTGCATCATTCCTCTTTATTCCCCTCCACCCCCAAGCATTGTGGGATCCTTGTGGTAGAAGATTCCCAAAAGCAGATTCTACACCAGAAATAGAGGCTACAAGTCTCCAATCTAGACCGTACTTGTCAGCTTCTATGATGAAAATCTCTGCATATGGTGCCATAGGGGAATGGTAGTCACTTAGAAACTTGCTCATGGCAAGAACCCTTGGGTCAAGAGTAAAGAATCTGGCTTCTCTAATTGGCTCGTTAGCACTTTTGACAGAAGAGAGATTATATTCTCCAGCAAAGACATGGATGTCAAAGATTGGAGATAACGAATTAACTTCCACTGTTGAAGTGTTTCTTGTTACATTCCCGAAAATTTTGGTTAAGAAGGATTCTGTATAAGGGGAAAGAAGAAAATAATAAGCCAAAACAAGTACTAATATCCCTACGGCTCTAGTAATATTGGAGTCTGTAATTCTTCTTGCTAGAGAAAGATTTGACTTTTCTTGGTCAGTTTCTGGCATAATGATTTAGTATATCAAATTGGGGCAATATTTGTTATGTTCACGCACCTACACTTACATACAGAGTATTCTTTGCTTGATGGAACAATCAGAATTTCTGAGTTAATCGAAAAACTTAAGGCAGAAAAAATGGATGCCTGTGCAATAACAGATCATGGGAGTATGTACGGTGCATATAAATTTCAGAAAGCGATGAAAGACGAGGGTTTAAAGCCCATTATCGGTGCAGAGATCTATATCGCACCAAGAAGTATGGACAAAAAGGAACATGGTATTGATGATAACTATTTTCATTTGGTTGTTTTAGCTAAGAATTTAGTAGGCTATAAGAATTTAATGAAAATAGTCTCTATTTCTCATATGGAGGGTTTTTATTACAAACCAAGGATAGATATTGAGACTTTAAGCAAGTATACAGACGGTTTAATTGCACTTTCCGCCTGCTTAGCAGGTCCAATAAGCCAACCAATTCTAAAAGGCAACTTTAAGGAAGCCCTTGAAACTGCCAAGAAGTACAAAGAGATCTTCAAAGACAACTTCTATATTGAACTCCAAAGAAACGGAATGGAAGAACAGGAGATAGTTAATGAAGGGTTGCTTAAAATAGCGGGTGAATTAGAACTTCCATTGGTTGCCACCTGTGATAGCCATTACCTAGACAAGGAGGACGCTCAGATTCAAGAAATTCTTTGGTGTATTAGTGATGGGTTTACTATGGATGACCCAGAAAGAAGAAAGATGTCCACTAATGAATTTTACGTAAAAACACCAAAGGAGATGGAGGAATTATTTAAAGATATTCCTGAAGCACTTGAAAACACCCAGAAAATTGTAGAAAGTATTGAAGAGTATGACATAACCTTTGGGAGAATAGAGAACCCATATAAGGATCTCCCCAGAGGGATGACCTCACAAGATTACCTTCAAAAGCTCACCTACGAGGGGGCAAAGAATAGGTATGGAAAGCTAGACAAGGAACTAAAGGAGAGAATAGATTATGAATTAAAAATAATTCATGACAAAGGTTATGATGATTACTTTCTTATTGTTAGAGATATTGTTAGATTCTGTAAGGACAACGATATTGTTGTAGGGATGCGTGGTTCTGGCTGTGGTTCTGTAGTAGCCTATGCTACAGACATTACGGATATTGAGCCAATAGAATGGGAATTATATTTCGAAAGATTTCTCAATCCAGAAAGACCTAGTCCCCCAGATTTTGATATAGATATTGCAGATAAACGAAGAGACGAAGTCATAGAGTACACAATAGAAAAATACGGGATAGAGAATGTTAAACAGATAGGAACTTTCAGTAAGTTACAGACAAGGCAAGCTATTAGAGATGTTGCCAGAGTTATAGGTGTGGAACTAGATGTTGCAGACGAACTTTCTAAAATGGTAGAGATTGTCTTTGGTAAGGCCAAGGATATTGACTACATGCTTGAACATAACCCTGAGTTTGCCCAGATAATAAACTCCTCAGAAAAGACAAGATACCTAGCAGAAGTTGTCCGAAGGGTCTCTGGTCTCTGTAGGGGAGTCTCAACACATGCTTGTGGAATCATAATTACTCCAGAACCAGTAGTAGAGTATGTTCCAATTCAGAGAGATGCACATGGAGGAGGAATTGGTATGAGCCAATATGAGATGTCAGATCTCGAAGCTATTGGAATAATGAAGTTTGACTTTCTAGGCCTTAGAAACCTAAATATCATCGGTTCTGCACTGAAGAAAATAGAGGAGAGAGAGGGAGAAAAAATAGACCTAGCAACAATAGATACGAAAGACAAAAAGACTTACGACCTAATTAAATCTGGCCATACTGTTGGAATATTCCAATTAGAAAGCGAAGGGATGAAGAGAACAATCAAGCTCCTAGAACCAGAAAGTATGGAAGACATATCCTACATCCTTGCAGCATACAGACCCGGACCTATGCAGTTCATATCTGACTACGCAGAAGTTAAAAAGGGTAAACAGGAACCAGATTACATAATAGACGAACTAGAGCCAATTCTCTCGGTTACCAATGGTGTTATCTCTTACCAAGAGCAAGTTATGAAGATTGCACAAGTTGTAGCAGGCTACTCCCTTGGAGCTGCAGACATCCTAAGAAGAGCTATGGGGAAAAAGAAGCTAGATGTAATGAAGGCAGAGAAACCAGTGTTTGTAAAAGGTGGTGTAAAGCTAGGATATGACAAGAAAGATATGGAGAAAATATGGGAGAAACTAATCCAGTTTGCTAACTATGGATTTAATAAGGCACATAGTGCCTCTTATGCAACCATAGCCTACTGGACAGCTTACCTTAAATCACACTACCCATTAGAATACATGGCTGCCCTTCTAGAAGGTGATCTAGATAAGTTCGACAGAGTAATCTTAGATCTTGGGGAATGTGAAAGACTTGGTATAGATGTTCTTCCCCCAGATATAAACAAAAGCGGTTTCTATTTCAAAGTAGAAGGAGACAAGAGCATCCGCTTTGGACTGGCAGGTATTAAGAACATTGGACAAGATATTGTACAAAGTATCGTTGATGAAAGAGAAGAGAATGGTCCATACCAACACCTTGACGATTTTGTAAATAGAAACTTTAAGAATATAAATAAGAAAGCTATTGAGTATCTAATAATGGCAGGAACCATGGACTCATTTGGTCCACGAGGAGCCTTACTCCAAGTTTTAAACGATGTCTATAACAAAATAAAAGCAAATAAAAAGACTCTAGAAATGGGTCAAATAGATATCTTTGCAATGAACGGCAGCATGAATGGATACGACACAGAAAGGGAGTTAATAGGAAAAACGCCTTTACCAGCAGATGCAGAAGCAGAACTGGTAGATATCCTAAAGTGGGAAAAAGAACTCTTAGGATTATATTTTTCCAGCCACCCTCTAGATAATTTACAAGAATTCTTCGATCAAAAGAATGTTATTCCTCTAATGGAGGCATTAGAGATTGAGAAAAATAACAATCTTTTAGTTCTAGGCGTCATGGTTACAAAAGTTAGGAAGATTACAACCAGAAAGGGTGAGGTGATGGCCTTTCTTACAATTGAAGACAAAACCGCAAAAACAGAAGCTGTAGTTTTTCCAAGGACATATAAAGATATAAAAGACTCACTAGCCGAAAATAAACCAATGCTTATAGCAGGGAGATTAAATGTCCGAGATGGTCAAAAGAGTATAATTGTCCAGAAAGCTAAATACATTGACACCCAAAAGCACTCTTCTCAATTTGATGGTGTTACTTTTAGAATAACACCTCTACATTCCGAAGAAGAAGTGGAAGAACTAAAAAAGTATATACAGGAATCCAACGGAGATACCCCAGTCAAGATTGTTGTGAACGATGGGCACTCAAGCAAGAATGTTGTCATTAAAAAAAAGATAGCAATGAACCAAGAGACCAAGAAGTGGTTGAGGAAGTTTTAAAGACCATACTCTCAACTGATATAATCCATATATGAATAAGAATATTGAGAACACAGGTATAAATAACCTAGACACCAAAATAAAGCTTCTCCCTCACAGGCCAGGAATTTACAAGTTTCTTGATGAAGATGGGAACATATTGTACATAGGGAAGGCAACAAACCTCAGAAATAGAGTGAGCTCCTATTTCTCAAGCACTCTCTACGATCGCCCCCGTATAAAACAGATGATTCCATATGTTAAGGATGTATCCATTACAGAGACAAACAATGAGATAGAATCTCTTGTTTTAGAATCTGCCCTAATTAAAAAACATAAGCCTTTTTACAATAGTGACAAGAAAGATGACAAATCATATGTATGGATATATATATCTACAAAAGAGAAATTCCCAACAGTTAAGATAGTCAGAAAGACAAGCAATAAAGAGATGAAAAAGGGTAGGCTTTTTGGACCATATCCTAGTAGCTCAGCAACAAAAAGAATATTTACCTACCTAAGGAAGCTCTATCCTTTTTGTACCTGCAAAGAAGAAAATAGCAAAGAGTGCCTCTATTTCCACCTAGGTCTATGTCCAGGACCTTATCAAGGGCACATAACCGAAGAAGAGTACAGAAAGAATATTAATGAAATAATAAAATTTTTAAATGGAAGAAAGAGAGGTCAGATAAGGGAGATGGAGAAAAAAATGTATCAGTATTCTAAAGAAAAGAATTTTGAAAAAGCGGCAACACTAAGAGACAGAATCTCTGACCTTAAATATCTTGGAGAGAAGATAGACTTCCTCCCAGACGATACAGAACAATCATACAAGGAAAGAAGAAGAAAGCTCTTAAAAAGTGAATTTGAAGACCTGAAAAGAGAACTAGGTCTTAAAAAGCTTAACAGAATAGAGTGTTATGACATTTCTAATATACAGGGCCAATTGGCATATGGCTCTATGGTAGTAGCTGAAAATGGAGAGATACGCAGGGATCAGTACAGAATCTTTAAAATAGAGGATATAGACAAACCGAATGACCCAGCAATGCTAAAAAGAGTCCTAGAAAGACGCTTTGACAACAAGAGTAAGATGAAGTACCCATCCAACCCAGACATTATTTTAATAGACGGTGGAAAGTCTCAATTATCTGTTCTACATAAAGGACTGAAAGGGATTCTACCACCGGAATCTATACTAATGGGTATCTCTAAAGGGAAGAGACTTAAGAGAAAGGGCTCAAGGCAACTAGATGAATTTTGGTTAATTACAGATCCTCTTGGTGAAGAAAACAATATAACAAGAGTAGATATTATAAATAAGTCTATTCTAATAGACCTTAGAGACGAAGCACACAGGTTTGCAATATTACATCACAGAAAAAGCAGGATAAGGAAGGCTAAGAATACAGAACTAGAGAAAATTCCTGGGGTTGGAAGGAAGAGAATGAAGAAACTTTTGAAGGATTTCGGAGATATAAAGGAACTGAAGAAAGCAAGTCTTGATGAAATTAATAACAGTATAAACAACAAAACCATATCAAAAGAGATATATAAACACTTTCATCAACAGAGATATACGACTGGTGCATAATTACTCTCTTTCAATATTGGCAGGCTCCATGTTTTCAAAGATGTAATCTAGAAAAGTATCGCCAGGAGTATTCGCATCTATTACATAAACTACACCATTATAAGTGTTAGAAACGACTGCAACATCATGATTCTCTGATCCATTTGTTATGGAACCCCTCAGTGCAGTTCCATAAGTAGTTACAGCAAGTATTGTATTAGTTATTGTCCAACTCTCTTCATTCTCTATGCCGAGGAGGTCTGTGTACTCCCTTAAGTAATCATCTAAAACTTCACCAGCAGAACCGATTGGAACAACACTCACTTTCTCAGAGAATCCAATTTTTCTAAATTGAACAGCTCGAAAATCCTCATAAGCGGAAGAACTGTAAGAGATAATATATTCCTTGGGAACCTTGAGAGCCCAAGGAAAATCTGGTAGGAGTTCTTGGTAATCCTGACTTGCCAAAAGTAATTCCCTCTCTGCTTCTTCAACAACTCTAGCCCTCAGTCCTGTAATAGCCTCTTCTTGCGTTAATGTCTCATACCAGAGATCATTAAACTTGGAATATATTCTAAGACCGTTTGATCCCTTAACCCAATACTCCCCTTCTTTCATCTCTTCGGAGCCAACTTCTACGGAGAGTACATTTTCCCAACCGAGTTCTGGAAGAATCCTTTGGTAATATTCATACGCTTGTGTTGTCGTTGTTCTAAGAGGTAAACGGTAGGCAGAATTCCCTGTGGCAATAAAGTTGGCAACGGACATTTCTTTTACATTGTTTTTGAATATAAAGACAGAGCCAGGGTAAGAGGGGATACCGTCTAGGCCTACTACATATTCTACTTCGGTATTTTCATCTGCAGTATTGCTTCTCATTCTTATTACAGAAAGAAAAGAAGCATAGAGTAGTCCTACGGATATTAAAGTGAAGAGAACAT
>DAOTFQ010000013.1:0-10072 GCA_035446665.1 Candidatus Dojkabacteria bacterium
TACCGTGGGTTCGAATCCCACTCTCTCCGCCATAAAAAGTTCAACCTTCCTGTTTCTCTGCTAGAGAATCATTTTTCATATCATGATTTACGTTAAACTTCCTCCATCCAGTACCATAACTGGAAACATTCGTATGTGCCCTCATATGAGCTCCTAGATCCACAATTATCTTTATTATTACAAAAAGAATAATTGCAAAATTAGGTAGAAAAGTAGAAACAAGGCCTCCCAATATTATAGTCAGGTGAATAACAATAATCCTCCCATATGGTGCCATCATCTGTTGTTGTGCACTCCTTTCTAAATACTCCTTCTTCCCTATATAGTTATAGAGAAAGGAAAAACCATGACTAATAGTCAAAGCTAACATAAATATTCCAACACCAGAGAAATCTTTATCCAAGAAAAAAGTTGTTTTCGGAAAAACCAAGAAACCTAAAAAAGCTCCATGCACAAAAGTAAATATTCCATAATGAAAAAGAAAGAAGAGTCCTAATCCCAAATTCATAGCAAAACCTCGAGGGGTTCCTCCTGAAATATCATTTGATACCATACTAAGAGGAGACTGACCCTGAGCAGAAAGCATCCTTAGAAAGTTAAACACCCCAATAATAATATTTTCTGTCCAGTAAAGAAGAATTATGTCAAAGGGATTCCAGCTAAGAAATATAACCCCATATATTGGAAGAAGATTGGCGATAATTAAAAGTATCGCTGAGGGAAAACTTAGCGCTTTAAATAACAAATCAAAAGAAAAAATTCTTAGCAAAATACTAGAGAGCCTCTTAAAAAAATTGACATATAGATATCTTTACACTTTTACTTTTCCTTGTAAAGAATAAAGGCCAATAAAAAGAAAGATGGCGAAAATGACCATACCTTGTGGCAGAGAAAATAGATAGTGATCAAAAAGTCCCACTATAAAAAGAGATAAAAAGGGGAGGAATCCATATAAAGAAAACTTTTTAGCATTATTAAACAAAAGATAAAACAAGATATAACCTATCATAAGGGTTCCCATAATTCCAAATTCTGCGAGAGATAATAGGAAGATATTATGAACAGGCTGTGTCAGGAGTAATCCTCTAGAAGTCCTAGGTACAAACCCTTCTATACCTTCAACAAAATTCCCTCCTCCTACACCTAACAACCAATTTTCTTTAATAACTTTAAAACTAGCCTTAACTAGATCCAATCTCTCTGACCAACTGCTATCTCCATTACCGAACAAATTTTGAAACCTCTCCATAAGTAATAGGGGAGAGACAGAGATACTTAATAGCTTTTTCTCTTTCCTAAGAAAAATTTCTTGCACTAAGAATACTACAAGTACAAAAACGGCTAGTAAAATAGTAACTCTTGAGAAAGTAAAAAGCATGGATAGGAGAGATATTCCAATTAATAGAGCACCTTGACCCTTCTTGGAATGATAACGATATATACCTAAAAAAAGAGAGAGAAGAAGAAACCCTGCTAGAACATTGGGATGAGGAAAAGTCCCATATGCTCTCAAAAAAAGTTGGCCTGCTAATTCTACAAAACTAGAACCCATCATTCCACTAACAATTTCTGATTCCCCTAGGAATCCAATACCTAGACTAGAACCTCTCTTAAACTGAAGCACTCCCAAAAACCCCTGAATAGAGATATTTATAAGAAAGATAAGAATCCCTGTATTTATTATTCTCTTCTTTTGGAAATTAGTAGAACCTTTCTTGACAACCTTCAAGCATGAGAAAAATAAAACAATTAAACAAAAGAATCTGAGGGAAAACAAAAGAGAATTCATATTAAAAAGGATTATATTCTGGATTGCTAGAAATACTAAAAATATTAACAACCCATTTCTTATATTCTTAAGAATCTCTATATAAAAAGATAAGCCCTTAATTATAAGGATTGAGACTAAAGAGAGAAAGATCCCTAAATCCAGAATAGAAAGGGTGGGGACTAAATAATTAACATATATCCCCTCTACAAAGGGATTTGCAAGAAAGACTTCTGTATTTAAAATTTCTACACTAAGAGGGAGTTGCAAAGTTATGTTGAACGGTAGAACAAGGAATATATACAAAAGAGAAGAGAAGATTATGTTTTTTGTGTACAAAAATAAACCAAGCCAGGAGAGTAAACTCAAGAAAATTACGAAAGTCTTAAAAGGAGATTCTCTCAACAAAAAGGGGGATAATACCAAGAAAAGGAAAAATACGATAGCAATAAATAGGAATTCCCTTTTAAACTTGTTCTTGCGTAGAACTGTCATTTAACAATTCTATCACTAATAATTACTTATTTGCAGGCTTAATTACAATATGCCTATCTCTTCCTTCTCCGTCACTTTCTGTGATAATATCGTCGTATTCAGATAGGGCCATATGTATAGCTCTTCTATCTGCAGGCCCCATTGGGGGCAACTCTACAACTTCTCCAAGAATTCTAACGTCGTCTGCTTTTTGTAAGGCCATCTCTTCAAGATGACTATTTCTTTCTTTCCTGTAACCTCCCACATCTACCAAAACTCTGTAGTTAGGATCCTGATCTGTCATTTTGCCAACAATTAGTTGAAGAATGTATTGTATAGAATCAAGATGCCTACCACGGTTACCTATCATGTAACCTAAGTCTTCTCCTTCAAAAGACACTTTTATATACTTAACATCTTCATCCCCTTCCTCAAGCTCTAGCTCTCTTTCACAGTCAACCTCTAATAGAGAACATAGTGTCTCTACCTCTTTTTCTACTAACTTTATTAATTCTTTGTCTTTCATATGACAAACCTAACAATTTAATTACTTATTGAATTACTTTGGAGATTTTTTACCCTTCTCCTCATTTTTTCTTAATTTCGTAAATAAGTTCTGTATACCCTTCTCTGTTTTGTCCCAATCTAAAAGCATGTACTGAATAACAAGCATAAATGACTGAACCGACCAATAGAGACTTAATGCTGCTGGAGCACTAATTGCAATGAATATTGTTGTAAATGGTAATATCAAAGAGAAGGACTTTGTCATCTTTTTTGTCATTTCCTCTGGAGAGAGTTCCTCTCCTTTCTTCTTCTTTTCCTCCTTTTTAGGAAGAGTACCTTGCATCACCTGTGTAAACTTAGAAGCAAAATATTGAGAGATTCCAACTAAAACACTTAAGCCAAGATAGGGGAGTGCTTCTATAGAGAATTTCCCAAATTCTGAAGAAAGATCATTAAATGTTTTTGTAAGATCCCACATTAAAAACTTAGTATCTACTGTTAAAGAAGCTCCATCATTTAGTAAATTTGTAACAAAAGGATATATTCCATTTAAATCTCCTGTTGTAACATTCCTTATAACCTGTATTAATACAGAAAAAATAATCAACTGAGGGATAAAAGTAACAAGACAACCAAGAGGATTGTATCCTACTTTCTTATAAAGCTTTATCTGCTCCTGAGACAATTTCTCTGGATTATTCTTATACTTCTTCTGTAATTCATCTAACTGAGGTTTCAGAGAGGACATCTTCTTTGTCATCTCCGTTTGATTCTTCATTAAAGGAATTAGAATTAACCTTATTAGAATAGCAATAACTATAATTGCCAGACCAAGATTGTCAAAAAGAAGGTCGTAGAAAACAATTAGAAGGTTAAGAATCGGATAGTATATTACATTGTTCCAGATTGTTGAAAACATTTTTTATAATTTTAAACTAATGCTAGCGAATATATCATAAATTTGTATTAAGGAACAGGATCATAGGTCCCGGGCTCTGTCCAAGGATTACATCTAACAAACCGTTTAAGAAAAAGCCAGCCTCCTTTAAATACTCCATACTTATCAATCGCTCCATATCCATACTCCGAACAGGTAGGGGTAAATTTGCAAAATCTAGTACTAGGTAAAAGCTTTCCCATAACTCCATGATCAAAAGAGAAAGTCTTCTGATATCCCCTTATTATTAAAAGAACTAACTTCTTAAGCATATTACTAACAATAATAAATAGTAAAACTCTTATTTAGAAAGAATCTCCTTAAACTGTCCCTCTACTTCACTCTTAAGTAAGGTTTTTTTATCACAATAGCTAAAAGCTATGTACTGAAAATCCATGCTTAATTCACTAAGATTCTTTTCATTAACAATCTCCATTACAACAACCCTCAGTAATCTCGTCATTCTGTTCCTAGCAACCGCTCCTCCTATCTTCTTACTCAAAACAAATCCAAACCTAGGATTACCTACATCTGTTTTAACAAAGACAAACATGCCATACTTTCCACGAACTTTCTTGCCTTGACGGTAAACTTGTTTGAAATTTTCTGGAGGTAAACGAAATCTTTTAGGAAGCATATACTATCTTATACCTTTTCCCTGCTTTTTTCTCAACAACTTGTACTCCTCACTTACAGAAAGGTCTTTTCTTCCCTTTGCTCTTCTTCCCTTTAGAACTCTTCTCCCTCCAGGAGTCTTAGATCTCGCTCTGAATCCAAACTTCTTGAGTCTCTTTTTGTTTTTTGGTTGATATGTTCTCTTCATACAGGGGTATTATACAGATGGATGTCGTTCTTGCCAAGTGTTTTCCATTATAAAAGTTTTCATATCCAAAATTATTGGAGTATTTCTCATGTATTAAAAACCATCTTTTTATAAGCATTCCTTTAACACCGTGGAGAACATATCCACATTTCTTCACAAATCATTATAATGAATAAAAGTCCCAATCGGCCATTTGACTGCCCCCATTTGAATTATTTAAGTTACCTACTTAATTATTGTTAGTGCTATGAAAAAAGCAGATTTCGAAAACCATTTACAGCAAATAGAGACTACTTCAAATATAACAAATGGAGACGACCACTTTGATCCAGAAGAAGTTTGGAGAGAAGCAAAAGAACACCTAAAACAAGCAATTGGACAGCGAGAATTCGGAGGCCTTTTTGGGAATGCATATATTGAGGATATGAATAACGGAGTGGTACAAATATCCTGTGATGCAGCATATAAAAGAGAAAAAATTCTTAAAGATTACAAATATGCCTTGCAGAAAGCCTTCCTTAAAACTTGTCAGAGAAATTTTGAAATAGAGGTAAACCTTAGAGAGAGTAGTCGTTCTTCAGCTAAGCCAAAGTATGAGTATCATAATCCTACGGGTGAAAACAAAGATGAAGTTTTAGATTTATTCTCTGCAGTAGAAAGAGAAAAAGAAACATACAGAGTAGCATTAGAGGAATCTCACCTTAATCCTAAATATCTTTTCAGTAATTTTGTTGTAGGTTCAAATAACAGACTAGCGGAAGCTGTTGCACAGGCAGTTTTAGAAGACTTAGGAAAAGCTTACAATCCTGTTTTCTACTATGGAGAAACAGGAGTAGGGAAGACTCACCTTATGCAGGCTATTGGAAACGAAATTTTAAAGAGAGATCCAAATAAGAGAGTAATCTACATCTCCATAGAACAATTCCTTAATGAAATGGTTGAAGCCATTAGAACGAAGAGAAATGAAGATTTTAGAAATAAATATAGAGCTGTAGATTTACTAATAATAGACGATGTTCAGTTTGTAGAAACATATCCAAGAACACAGGAAGAATTGTTCCATACATTTAATACCCTCTATCAAGCAAACAAGCAGATAATCCTTGCATCAGACAGACCTCCCAAAGAGATTAAAAATATTACAGATAGGCTTAGATCTAGATTTGAAGGAGGAATGGTTGCAGATATACAGGCTCCAGATTACGAGACAAGAATTGCAATATTAAGACAATATTTATCAGGAAAAAACACTACTATTCCCGACGAATATGTAGAGTTAATAGCAAAGAACATTCAAAGCAATATAAGGGAACTAGAAGGAGCATTAACAAAAGTTATTTCTCTATTTAAGTTAGGAGTTAATCCTACAGAAGAAGATGTTGCAAGGATATTACAAATAGATATTGAAACTAAAAGAAAAAGAATAACCCCTAAGAAGGTCATTAAAACAGTCAGTGAGGTCTTTGATGTCAAAACAACAGAGATAAAAGGAAAGAGAAGAACTGCATACATTGCACAATCTAGACAAGTAGTTATGTACATACTTAGAACAGAATTAGAATTGCCTCTAGAGAAAGTAGCAAAAGAAGTAAACAGGAAAGATCATACTACAGTTATTCATGCATGTGAGAAGATAGAACAGATAAAGGAGGAGAATCCTAGAATTGCAGAAAAGATAGATACCTGCATTAAAATTCTAAGAGGTTAGTTGTGTGGATATCTTTGTTGATAACTAACTAATATCTCAGGATAACCTTGGATCTTTTCCACACCCAGAAATCCTATTATTAGGTAGAAAGCTCTTTATAAGGGGATTTTATATTTTTGTACTATTCACACTTATTAGAAAGTTATCCCTAAACTTTCCATAAAAACCATCCACATACGCTTATCCATTAATGGAAAAGATTCTTTGGACTAAATAGAATATGTTTGTATTAAAATTTTATACACAGAAAAATAGATGTAAATAATCCATACTAGTAGAAGTAATTTTATGTTCATGTTTGCAAGTTATAAACATATACACACTCTCTACTATTGCTACTACTATTTATATATATAAAAGATTAGTAATTAGATATACCAATTTTTTTCCTATCTAAAAAATGATAGAATCAAATACATAAAACTGCCTACATTTAAAATATTATTGATTAATATATGAAATTCAGCTGTAACCAGGATACATTTTCAAAGTATTTGAATATACTAAGTAGAGTAGTTAGTTCTAAACCAGGGCTACCTATTCTTAACAATATCTTTCTTAAAACAGAGAAAGGTAAGTTAATAATGAAGGCTACAGACTTGGAGTTAAGTATTACTACATGGATAGGTTCTGATGTTGAGGATGAAGGTAAAATAACCCTTCCTGCAAAGCAGTTATCTGAATTTGTGAATTCTATTCCAGAAGAGATTGTTAATGTTGAGGTAGAGAAACAGAATTTTAATATTTCAACTTCTAATAACTCAGCAAGTTTTAATACTATGCCTTCTGATGATTTTCCTAGCATTCCTGACGTTGCTTCAAAGGAAGATCCCTTTATACAAATAAATAGTGCGGACTTAGTAATGGCTATAAACAGGGTAGCTTTCGCAGCAGCTACGGATGATATTAAGCCCGTTTTAACGGGAGTTAAAGTAGAAATTGATGAAGATGGTGTTTCCTTTGTAGCTACAGATGGTTTGAGGCTTTCTAAGCAGGTTATAAAGACTGTTAAAGGTAAACAACCCAAGAGTTTTCTAGTTCCTGTTAGAGCACTCACTGAACTATCTCATGTTATTAACGAGATTGGTGGTGAGGAGGAACTTATTTCTATTTATCTAATCGAGGATAAGAACCAAGTTATGTTTAGAGTTGGAGATATTGACCTAATATCTAGATTAATAGATGGAGAATTTCCAGAGTACAAGCAGATCATCCCTACTGGTTACAAGACAAAATCTGAGATAAGCAGGGAGGACTTTCTTAACTCTTTGAAGGTTGTAGATATTATTGCAAGATCTGTTTTAGGAAATAAAATGATTCTAGATATAGATTCTAAGGAAAACAAGATATCTCTTTCAGCAACACAAGCAGACCTAGGTAAGAATGAGAGCCATTTCTTATGTAAAGTGGAGGGGGAGGATCTTAAGATTGCTTTTAGTTCCAAACTTTTAACAGATATTCTTAATCATGTGGATACCGACGAATTAATATTCGAATGTTCTGAGGCTGTAAGACCAGGAGTGTTCAAGATTAAGGGGGACGAGGAGTTCATACATCTTGTAATGCCTATGATGCTCTAGGATAGCTTAGGATTCTTTTTAGAATCTTTTAGTTTGTATCCGATACCATGTACAGTTTCAATTATTTTTCTATCTTCGAGTTTATCTCTTAATCTTTTAATATGAACATCTACAGTATTAGATCCAACATATTCTCTGTAATCCCAGACATGGTCCAATAGTTCACATCTGGATACTGTCCTACCTTTATTTCTGACTAAATATTCAAAAAGGTCATACTCCTTCTTTCTTATCTGTATATCCTCATTTCCTTTATAAATACTCTTTGTATTAAGATCTAACATAAAGTCCCCAATATAAAGATGTTCATCTATATAACTCTTTGGTCTCCTAACCAGAGATTGAATTCTAGCAATTAATTCCTGAACAGGAAATGGATACGTTAAAACATCATCACCACCATTATTAAGGAAATCTACCTTCTCTATCCAGCTCCCCTTATTACATATACCTAGCAATTTACTTTCCGGGCTTACCTTAACTACATATTTAAGTAACTCCTTTGTAACACCATCTCCTAAATTTGTGTTTAAAATTAGAATATCAAAGATTTTTCTCTTAACAAGATTCTTACTTATGAATGTCTTGTCGTCTTGGGTGACTTTGTACCCATATGAATCTAGAGTTTTCGAAACCAATTGGGAAATATTGGAAGAATTCTCTATAATTAAAATATTCATCGACTATATATTAAAATTTAGTATTGCGAATAATATTGAAGAGGTGGTGTCCTCTTAAAACCTAGAAAATAAAGAATTATGAAATATTTACTCACAATTATTATGATCTTGTTAGCCTCTGTTATATTCGGGTATTATTTATTGAGTAATCCTAATTTTTTACCAACAACTCAGACAGGGGAGTACAATTGGATAAATATTTTTATATTAACGACTCTTAGTTTTCTTGCTCTATTCTCCATACTAAACCTTTTAATATTTCTGATACTACACCTATTCAAGAAGGAAATGAGCAAGAAGGAAAGGATAGCTAAGAGTGTTAAATTATCTTTTTTTATAACACTTGGTGTTTTAATTGTGTTTATCTTAAATTTCTTTCACATTCTTAATTGGATGTGGGGGATTTCTATCCTACTGGTTGTCTTAATATTCACATTTGTTATATGATAAACATATGCCTGAAGAGAAAGATAGTAAAAAAGTGAATCCCTCAGAAGAGAATGAATTTGACAAGCTTCTAGATATAGTTTCTGGAGAAAAAACTCTTAGAGAGAAAGAAGAAAAGATTAAGAAAGCCAAGATAGAAGCCAAAAAGGCCCAGAAACAGAAGAGAAGAGAGGAGATAGTTAACGAAGAGGTAAAACTAGAAGAAGATGTTTTTCCTAAAGAGAAGGTTGTGCAGAATATTAAACTATTTGAGTGGACAGCTCCAGATAGAACTCCTATAAAGTTCGAAAAGAAAAGTTTCTTAATGATAATTGTTATGACACTTCTTTTTTCTTTATATTTGGCAATAATGAAGCACTATCTTCTTATGATTTCCATTATGTCTATACTTTTTCTTCTTTATGTTGCAGGAACAACTAAACCAGTTAAGCTTACACATAAGATTACAGCAAGAGGAATAGACACAGGTGAAAATCTTTATGAATGGTATATGCTTAAAAGCTTCTATTTTACTAAGAAAGAAGACCAAATTCTTCTTCTTGTTGAAACCAAGTTAAACTTTCCTGGAGTATTAACTTTTCTAGTAAATGACAAAGATAAGGATCCGATATTCGTTTTATTGCAAGACAAGCTTTTGTACAAAGATATCAGGAAGTGGAAGTGGCTAGACAAGCTCAGTTATGGGGAATATATCCCTCTAGAGAAGGTTTAAGAAGAGAATAAAACTCCAACAAAATCCTAAATCTAATCAAATTATTGATATAATAGTAATAGAGGAGGGATGCCTGAGTGGTCGAAAGGGAAGCACTCGAAATGCTTTGTCTCATTTATTTGGGACCGGGGGTTCGAATCCCTCTCCCTCCGTCTTCTACTCATTATAAATAATCATTTCCAAGTTAAACACAGTATTCACGACGATGTGGATAAGTAAGTAGAGTGGTTGAAAAAGCCCTTACAAAGGGATTTGTCCCTAGGTACGAATACTATATTTACTAAATATCGGACTATAGGGGAATAATTATTGTCTTTTATCCTTTTTCTTTGTCTTGTGATATATTATCAAAGAGTCCTTTTACATAATCTAATTAAAAGCGAAGTGAAGAGGAAAAAATTAGATCCAACACATGTTTTTTTACAGTTTCTAATGA
>DAOTFQ010000014.1:0-9267 GCA_035446665.1 Candidatus Dojkabacteria bacterium
TCATATTCTATTAAATAATATAGGAGGAGATTTAATAATTTATCCAAATGCAGGGGGTATAGGATATGATGGGAACAGTGTGGGCCAAGCTATTAAAATTTTCTATGTAGATGATGTGAGTGATTCAGAGAATCCAGTTTATTGGGCTATTGATTTAAACAATTATGAAGGAAAGGCTAGAGTTTATAAATGGAAGGATATTGAGGATCCCCATTTAGGGATTAGTTATCTGTTAACTAATTCATATGGAGATATTGATAATTAGGTGGAGGCTATCTGTTGAAACCAAACATAACTAGCATTAGTCCCATCAATATCCATCTTAGCAACAGGCGACAGATAGTTAAGACGTTCTTTCTCTTTCGCTAGTGGTTGTATATCACTTTGGTCTACTATGGCAATATATTGAGCAGTATCTTTTATTTCATCTAATATCTCAATCTTGTATTCTGCTTTCTCCATACCCTTTAATTTTGACATATGGAATGCGAGGTATGGGATGTATAATTGCTTTTCTCGTCCATTTTGAGTTAAACTTAACTGTAGTACATGAGCGTTGTTTTTTATAAGCTCACGTTTCTCTGCACTAATTTAGAATTTTCAGGTAACTTTTATTAGAGATATGCAAAAAAGAAATCTTCTTAAAACAAAACATCTAAATGATTTAAAAACACAAATAGAAGATAATAACGGAATTATAAGATTCTTAATTCACCCATTCTATAGTGATGATACAACCATCAATAAAAAGAAAAGGTTTGTAACAAAAGAATATTTGTCTAACAGGGATAATTTTATAAAGACACACAAAAACAAAGGTTTAATAATATTCCAACCAAAGTATTTATTAGATAGTCTTTGGGACAATTTAGAGGGTTTTCAGTTTGAAGATGTTTATTATGTTGCTACTAGGGATTATGAGGCTACACCGATTGAGGGACCTAAAGGTTGGGATGAATTAGTTAAAATATTAAGATTGCTTAATGTACAAGTTGTTGAATTAAGCGGTATGTACCTGGATTTTAGGACACAAAAAGAGTGTATTGATACATTTGATCCCAAATATGATGAATTACACCAAGGACCCAACTTTATCAAGCAAAGAAATAAATACATAGAGAATTTTCCAATTGCAAGGACATGGATTCAAAAGGGATATGTTCCTAAAGGTTGTGTAGGTTTTGCTGCGATAAGTTTACTGGAAAGAGGTATGGATGTTTGTTTTTCGAATTTGACGACACCTGATACCGTTTCGGATATTTAAGGTTCTATGTATTCAATTGTACAGATAGGCTCTTTCGGGGGTGAAATATCAATTAACTTCTGAACATTTTGACTATATTAAGCTGTATGTATTAAGGGATATAGAAAAAGTATTAGAAACATATAATAACCTAATATCAGATAATATAGTTGGTAATAATATAGAGAGATTAGATTACAAGTTTTAATGGAGGTTATTACATATGGAAGAAAAGATGTGGAATTTTGATATAAAAAGAAAAACCTGGAGATATTAGGTAAGAAGCAAAAACTTGCATACTAAATACCTACTCCAGGTTCCTCTTCCCACCAATTATTCAATAACGTCAGCCTCCTCAAAATCTATCATACGACAATAGTCAAATTCCCAGAGGTCGTAACATTGACCTGCGGACGAGGAGGTGTTACTTAAGGGTGCGCATACAGGTTCATAATCAACTGTACAGACTAAATCTACTGTATCTCCTGTGCGAAGACCCATTATTTTAAAATCTGTTGTTTTGATTATTATGACATCTTCGATTTTGGCAAATGTTGGTACTGGATCCAATGAGGTAATTCTACCTCTAACCAACCCTTTTCCGTCTTGCCAGATGCTACCACCCATTGAACCATATCCTCCTGCAACATAGCCACCAAAACTTCCTTGAATTTGAGTATAGTTTGTTAAATCTTGCTCAATTTCTACAGACAGGAAATAAAGGTTTGTATCAACCTTTTTTTTGATCGAGAAACCTTGGTCTGTGTCTTGGAATTCAGTACAGGCAGATAGGGTTAATAAAACAATACAGATTAAAAAAATCTTCTTAAACATTTTTATCCTTTCTTGATTGGTTGGGAAAGAGCGGAAATACGTTAAATAACGTAATCTACAATGATTATATCAAAAAGGGAGTGAAAATACTATAAGTTGAATATGGGGTGGATGGTGGGAGGAGTTTAGGAACTTTTTCTATGGTTTAAAGGATATTAATAATACTATGGAGTTGTCTGTATAAAACTTTGAGGGACGCTTTGCAATAATGCAAGAATGAATCTAGAAGTGAAGATAGAAGCAATAGTTGTTTTTGGTGTTGGTTAGTATATACTCAAAGAGTATAAAAACACACAAAATGAAAGCTATTACCTCTATCCTCTTGTTTTACGTCATTGACTTTACCTCTTGAAAGAATTCGATTGCTTCTTGTAGAACTTCCTCATCATCGATTAGTGCTTTAAGGTAATTCTCCATGTTCATGGACATTAAACCTTGAATCATGGGTGGCATACCCTCAGAGTAATCGTGGATAGCCAATGTAATCATCATGACTACACCTGTGGCAACCTTTTCTTCGCCTGCATTTCTTAACAGGAGAGGATAAAAACGTTCTTGTAGATGGTTAATATCATCTACTTCTATGAGTCTGTGTAACATGTCATCGGCATCTGGGAGGGTAATAACTTTGTCGTTCATTTAAAACTCCTTTTCTATTGCTTCTATTGTTTAAGAACTTCGTTAGTTAGCAATCTAACATAACTAAAGTTATTATATCAAAAACTAATGGAAATTACTATAGGTTAGTGGGGTGGAAGATGGGATTTGAACCCACAACCCTCGGTTCCACAAACCGATGCTCTAACCAGTTGAGCTACATCCACCATAATAATATATAGTACAAAACAATTATACTATATAAAAACCTAATAATCTAAACTCTCCTTCCCACACATAACAAACTCTTTTTCCAAAACCTCCCCTGCATCCCCTAGAAGATCCTTAGTAAAATCATTAAAGTAATCATAAGGACACACATACTCCCTATCCCTAACATCCCTAATCCTCAAATTAAGATACTCACCCTCTACACTCCCAAGAGCCTGCCCCTTAGAAATAATATCTGCTCCAGAGACACTAAGATTCCCTATCGGAGAATACTCAATATAAAAACCATCCCCCACATCCACAGAAACAATATTATTTGCTGTACTTACAACTATTCCCTCAGTAGAAGAAAAAATGTTACTACCATCACTAACCTCTATACTAAACCACTCCCTATTACCCTCCCCAAAGGGAATTATCCCTTCATCTGTATACCTTAAATTCCATCTCTGCACAGGAGAATCTAAAACCAAATTCTTACTTCCCAAAGTATCCCCCTTCTGCTTAGGAAGAAAAACAAACACATAGGTAACTAACCCTATCACAGTCAACCCCATCATTAGAAACAAGGTTATAGATTTTGTTTGCTTTGCCTCCATACTATTCCCCCTTTGTTGGAAGTAAACCACTAAACTTCAAACCATCAGTAGTGATATCTAACATATCTATCCTGACAGTATCTCCAGCCAACATAAGCTTCTCATTTGCAGTATTAAGCAAAAATTCTTCAACAATCACTATAACAGCATCAGGAACTCCCAGTTGTCCTACCTTAATAGAGTAAATATTCCCTCCCAATGTCTTCTCATTTACCTTAGATATACTCCCAGTCATATATACTGGGAAAGAGACCCCCTTGTAATCCAAGGTTGTAGAAAGCTCCGCCGAACCATCATTCATTTTAATTTGTGTCCCAGAAATACTAGCACCCTGAAGATATTGATTTACATATTCAAATGTAGCAGAAGCTTCCTCATTACTTACTGTAACCTCTACCTCATGAGGATCTGAAAAAGTAGGATTAGGACAATCTATACAAAGAGATGAAGGAGGTGCATCCAAACCAATCTTGTCCATAAGCCCTGTGTAATCTTCCTTAGTATATTCAATACCCAAATCCACAGGTTGTATAGAACCAATAACCTTTTTATAACCGAAATACAAACCTACAGTAAGCAGTGCAAGTAAACAAAGTAAAACTATAAGAAATATTAGAAAACCTCTAAAACACCCACCCTTTCTCTCTTTCTTTCTACTTGCCCTTTTCTCTTCCTTTGTAGGTTCGACCTTAGGCTGAGCATCATAAAAGCCAGTACTAGGAGCTTCCTGTGGAGGAATAGGCTTCCCTTTTAAATCCAAATCCTGATCCTGATTACTTATCTCTTCTTCCTGCATATTCCTAGTATTAGAAATTATTTAAATGATAGATTAAATATATCTCTATTGTAAAGTAAATCCTAACTATTTAACAGTAACAGACTTTGCAAGGTTCCTAGGCTTATCTATATTATTCCCCAAAAGTACAGATAAGAAATATGAAATTAGTTGAAAAGGAATAACATTAGCTATACTACCCAAAGTATTTATTTGAGGAGTTGAGATGTAATAATCAAAAATTTCTAAACTTGCATACTCTGGTGCCCCAATACCGATTGTTAAAGCTCCCCTAGCCTTCACCTGCTCCATACCACTTATTAAATCCTTATGATCTTCCTTATGCTCTTCAGAAGGGATTATCCCAATAACAGGAGTCCCCTTCTCTATTAAAGCAATCACCCCATGCTTTAACTCTCCTGCAGAAAAACCCTCTACATGTTTGTAGGAGATCTCCTTTATTTTAAGAGCTCCCTCATATGCTATAGAAGCATTCTCTCCCTTACCTAATATAAAGAAATGCTCTTTATCTATAAGAGTTTTACATATCTTGTTTTTAATATAGCTAAAAGACTTCTTAGTAAATAATCCGTCTAAAGATTTTGAAAGCTTCTCTAAGTTCCTCTTTGCTGTTCTATGCTTTCCTACCAATGTCATAGAGAGAAGATACCCCCACGCACTCTGTGCAGTGAATACCTTTGTTGATGCTACACATATCTCTGGACCAGCATTAGTGTAATATTCGTAATCTGACATTCTTGATATTGTTGTTCCGTACATATTCACAATACTAGCTATCTTACATCCCTTCTTTTTAAGTACTTCTAAAGGTTCTATTGTGTCTGCAGTCTCGCCACTTTGAGAGATTGCAATTATTAAATCCTTTGAAGATATAACAGGGAGATATGATTTAAATTCGTAACTTTTTATCTCCATAGCATCTACATTAGCAATGGTTCTTAAGAAGTAAGCAATCTGTCCTGCTGCAAAACCTGCAGTCCCTGCACCTAAAAGGTACACTTTCCTAGATTTTTTTATCTGCTTAACCAAAGGTTCCAACTCTTTTTCACTATAGTCTGTAGCATAAAGAATAGTCTTTTGTTGCTCAACAATCTCCTTAAGCATAAAGTGAGGATACTTACCCTTATCGATATCCTCGTACTTGTATTTTAATGTCTTAACCTCTGGTTTTTTCTTTTTACCATCTTTTATATTTTCAATAACATAATCCTTCCCTTTTATTTCAACCATATCATAGTCATCAAGAACTATAATTTTTTTAGTATATGGCGAAAAGGAGAGTGAATCTGATGCTAGATATATCCCATCTTTTGCTACTCCCACAACTAGAGGAGAGCCATTCTTTATTGCATATATCTTGTTATGTTTGGCATCAAGAAGGGCAACAGTATTCCTTCCTTCAAGCCTCTTAAATGCCTTCGTTAATGCTTTCTTAAGCCCATCTCCCTTAGTCAATTCCCTTTCTACCATTTTCACAATAACCTCAGTATCTGTCTGAGATTTAAATTTGTAACCCTCCTCTTTCAATTCTTTTTTTAGAGTATCAAAATTCTCTACCATCCCGTTTTGAACTAGAGTGAATTTTTTTGTTGTAGATATATGTGGATGAGCATTAGTTTTTGTAACCCCCCCGTGAGTTGCCCATCTGGTATGTCCTATCCCCACATTACTTTTTGGGAGTTTCTTAAGATCTGGGTTTTGTTGGACTAGACTAATATCTTTGTATTGGTGAATTTCGTTTTCTTTCAAAACAGCTATCCCCCATGAGTCATAGCCTCTGTATTCTAGTCTTTTTAAACCATTAAAAACTAGATCGTTACTGTTCTTGTTTCCTGAATAACCGAATATGCCGCACATAATAGTGTTAAAAATCTAAGCTTAAATCTAAGAGGGATTGTTGGTTAAAATTTTGTTAGTTTGTTTTTAACCTTTAGGCTAACAATATAGCCTAGGAGTACCCGCTGATGTCTCGATAGCTCCTGCCTCGTAGCAATGTCCTTTGCACTGCCCAGCCGCTTTCATATTAAATATCCTAGATATATATTACAGGTTTAAAAATAAGGGTCAAGGATTTATAAAGTTACTATGTGCTGACTTCTATTTTTCTTGCTATTATATATTTACTATGTCCAACATATTTAAAAACCTTTTCTCTACAGATTCCTCTATCTCCTTCTATTCCTTTTACAAGAAAATGGTTGGATGGAGAGAGAGTGGTGTTTATCCCTTTCCCTACAACCTCCCCTCCTCCATAGCCTTCCCTGGAGATTTTTGGAAGGATGTATTCAAGATATATAAGAAGACAGATCAAGACGGCTTAGAGAGGGCCATAGCACTTTTCTGGGCAGATGGGGAGTTAGTCCTTACATCTGTTGTTAAGGGAGATGACCAATCTGTGAAAAGCAGTCATAACATAAGGGTAAACTATGTGGTTCATCCTACTAAGCAGGGTTATCTGAGAAGAGAATTAACGATAGATGGCAAAGTAGTAAAGAGAACTGATGTTTACCATAAGAAAGCACCAAAAAAAGTAAGTGTGGAATATCTTTTTAATATGCACACACACCCTGCTCAGGAGTTTAATGGAAAGAAAGTATATAGCTTCTTTTCCTTGCAAGACATTAAATCTTTAATCCTCTCACAGGCAGTAGTAACAGGTCTTGTTACAGATAAATTGTGGTTATTAGTTAGAACAAGTGAGACTCCTGCTAATATCAAATTCGAAAACTTCACTGATGCCGATATGACAGTAGAGAATCTTAAAGAGAAATTTAAACTAGGAGTGTATGAAGCAGAATTTAACAAGAAAGCAATTAAGAAATAATATCCTAAAAGATCTTAAAATGGTTTCCTCTAAAGAGAGGGCAGCTAAGTCACAAAGATTTTTCAAGACAGGTAAAGGGGATTATGGTGATGAAGATGTCTTTGTTGGGATAAAAACACCCGAGATAAGGAAGATCTCAAAGAAATATCAAAAAGATCTAACTTTAGTAGATTTGGATTTCTTTCTTCAGAATAAGGTCCATGAGTATAGATTGTTTGCTCTCATAAGCCTTACTTATTTGTATGAGGAAACTAAGGGAATAGAGGATGTTATTGAACAGGAGCAAAGGAAGGAAGGGATTTTCAATTATTATTTAACAAAGAGACATTGGATAAACAACTGGGACTTGGTAGATGTGTCTGCACCTAAGATCGTAGGAGAATTCCTTAAAGATAAAGAGAGAGAAAAAGGAAGTGGAGAAGAAGGGAACATTTTATATGATCTTATTAGAAGTGATAACCTCTGGGACCAGAGGATAGCAATTGTATCTACATATGCTTTTATTAAGGAAGGAGGATTTAAAGAGATTTTGGATTTTTCTAAACTACTTATGAATTATAAACACGATCTTATACATAAAGCACTAGGTTGGATGTTAAGAGAGGTTGGAAAGAAGGATAAGTGTATTTTAAAGACATTTCTAGATGATTATGCTAACAAGATGCCAAGAACGATGTTGAGATATTCAATAGAAAGATTAGATGACAAAGAGAAGCAGAAGTATTTGAATCTGTGATTTACTTTTTATTACTGTAGTTTATTATCACAGAAGCAAGTAATCCTCCCGCCGACGCTGTTACAAATTGTGTGATCCCCATAGCTCTTAGAAAAAGTCCTGGTAATCCAATCGTTTCAACTAGGATATATGTACAGCCAAGGAGAAAGAGGGATTTAAGCCCTGCTCCGATTAAAACATTTGCATACTTAGTTTCTATCTTCTTAAAGGTTAATACATATATTGCATTTCCAATCGTTATCACGGGGATAAGATATAGAAGGAAGTTTGTTGCCCCTCCAAAAAGTAAGCCGTAAGAGTAAGAAGCAATGGAAGGTAGAAGTAAAGCTGGAACAATCTCTTTAAATTTGTACTGAGATATTGCAAGTATAAAAAGAAAGTTTACTAAACTCCCAACCAATAGTTGTGGCCCTCTTAGTAAGAATGGAACAGAAAAAACAAGAACATACAATAATGACAGCTGTAGGTATCTATTCTCTAAAAATGAGAACCTTTTAATCTGTATCTCTTCCATGTAAATATATTACAATTTTGCACTTACTTTGGCAAAGAGACTAGCAAGCTCTATCCCAATGTTATATATTTAGATATGGAATTTGATCCGAATGAAAAATACCTCTGTCTCCTTGCCCCTTCATTTGTTGCAGAATTTGAATACCCAGATATTGTTTACAGATTGAGAAGATTAGGCTTTGACAAGGTTATGGAATTAACCTTCGGAGCTAAGATGACGAATCTAACCTACTACACTATCTTAAAGGAAAGTATTGAAAAGGGGGAGAAAAAGACCTGGATATCTTCTCCATGTCCCACACTTGTTAATTTTGTGAGGAATAAGTATCCCCATTTAGTAGAGAATCTGGTTCCTGTGCACTCTCCTATGGGTTGTATGAGTTTAATCACTAAGAAGTTTTATCCTAACCACAGGGTTATTTTTATAGGTCCTTGTGTAACTAAGAAGTTAGAAGCAAAGGAAGTAGGAAATATCGATGAGGTTTGGACATTTAAGGAGTTAGACGAAATCTTAAAAGAGAAAGACATCCCCGAAAAGATAACAGATTTTAAGTATTGTGTTACTTTTGACAGGTTCTATAACGATTATACTAAGATTTATCCAATATCTGGGGGATTATCTAGTACTCTACATTACAAAGATATTCTAAAAGAGAAGGATATATTGGTAAAAGAAACCACAAAGGATCTTATAAAAATCTTTGATGGATTCAAGGATGGTATGTACAAGCATTATAAATTCCTAGATCTTTTAACTTGCAAGGGAGGTTGTATAAATGGTCCTGGGATGATAGGAGAGTCTTCAGTTGCTAAGAGACGCAAAAGGGTTTTAAAGTATAGAGACTATGCTTGGCAATATGAAAAGGATTTAGGGAGGACAGGGAGCAAGGTGGA
>DAOTFQ010000015.1:0-9265 GCA_035446665.1 Candidatus Dojkabacteria bacterium
AAGCTTATGCCATGCCATTAGAGACAGAAGTCCCTAAATATGACCCAGATGCAATACAAGTCTTTTTAGATGAAGGTTATTCAGAAACCGAGGCTATTAGAATACTCTCTACAACAATGGACGGTGCAAACGAAACTCGCACAGGAGAAATAGACTCAACACAAACAGCTTGTGATACACTTGACTACGACGAGACTTTAGAAGAATCTAAAGAGGTTAAAAGAGCAAGGCAAAGAAGTGAGTCTTTGGTAAGAGCTGAGTTAGGCCTTAAGAAAGATGAAGATATAGATAGTGCAGTAGATGCTTGGATAGCAGAACAAGAAAGGAAATTAGGCAGGAAGTAATATCTAGTTTTCCCTTAGTGAGCGAAGGAGATCTGACATTTTCCGAAGAGCACTTATAAGTATCTCATTACTCTCTGGCATACCAATCTCATCTAAGATATTTTCTAGTTCTTCTTCATTTGTAAGTATCCTGTTCTCTTCTTTTAGATCTTCTAAGGCTATTTTTATTTTGTCTAGACTACTAGCTCTTCCTAATTCAATTAGTTCATCTCTATTTAAAACAAGTATTCCCCTTCTCATATATCTCCTTTTCTTTATATAAACATTACAAACTCGCTTTTATATCCTTTATCTCGTCTCTTAACCTTCCTGCCTTTTCAAATTCTAATCTGTCTGCAGCTATCAACATATCCTTCTCTAATTTCTTAATAAGAATCTTCTTCTGTTTAATATCTAACTTTTCAATATCAAGATCTACTTCTTCTTTCTCCCCGCCATCTTCAACAAGTCTTCCACGAATCTCCTTCTCAATACTTTTTGGTGTTATATTATGCTCCTTGTTATATTTTATCTGGTAATCTCTTCTTCTATCAGTCTCATCTATTGCATACCTCATACTCTCTGTAATCTTGTCTGCATACATTAGAACTCTACCTTCAACATGTCGAGCAGCTCTTCCAATTGTTTGCACTAGGCTAGTCTTAGATCTAAGAAAACCCTCCTTGTCTGCATCTAAAATTACCACTAAGGAGACCTCTGGAAGGTCAATACCCTCCCTAAGGAGATTAATCCCAACCAACACATCATATTCTCCAAGCCTAAGATCTCTTAGAATATCTACCCTTTCAACAGTATCTATGTCGGAGTGCAAGTACTGAACTTTTATGTCTAAATCTTTAAGAAAAGATGTAAGATCCTCCGCCATTCTTTTAGTTAATGTCGTAACAAGAACCCGTTGGCCCTTTTTAACATTGGCGTTAATTTCAGTTATTACATCATCTATCTGACCATCTATTTTCCTAACTTCTATCGTAGGGTCTAGAAGACCCGTAGGTCGCGTTAGAAGTTCAACCACATTCTTATTACTATCTCTAACCTCCCATTCGGCAGGAGTAGCAGAGAAATAGACTGTGGTCCCTTGTCTTGCCTGAAACTCCTTGAAATTAAGAGGCCTGTTATCTCTTGCAGTCGGTAATCTAAAACCATATTCAATTAGATTATCTTTCCTTGCCCTGTCTCCGTTATACATACCTCCAATCTGTGGAATTGTAATATGTGATTCATCTATGAACATTAGAAAATCATTCGGGAAATAGTCCAGAAGAGTGTAGGGTGGCTCTCCAGGTTTCCTACCGTCAAAATATATACTGTAGTTCTCCATACTTTTACAATAACCAACTTGCTCTAACATCTCTATATCATAATTTGTCTTCTGCTCCAAACGATAAGCTTCTACTTCCTTTCCTATATTTCTTAGAAAATCTAATCTCTTTCTTAAATCCTTTCTAATATTTTCTACAGCACACTTAATAACATCTTGAGAATAGATTAATGAAGTTGCTGGAAATACCAGTATCTCATTTGGTTCAGAGATCTTCTGTTTAGATAATGGATGAACCTTAGAGATATTCTCTACCTTGTTTCCCCACATCTCTATTCTAAAGGAGAATTCTTCATAAGGGGGAAATATCTCAATAATATCTCCTGCAATTCTAAATACCCCAGTAGTGAAATCTAAAGCGTCTCTTGTATACCTCATAGATACTAGCTCTCTTGCAATTTCAGAAATCTCTATTTGTTGTCCTACATAGAAGGAAAGGCTCTTATTCTCGTAATTCTCTGGATTCCCGATATTATATATACAGGAGACTGAGGCAACCACAATTGTGTCTCTTCTAGTAATTGCGGAATTCATAGCTCCAAATCTCAAATTCTCTATCTCCTTGTTAACCTGTGACTCCTTTTCGATATATAGATCTTTAGCTGGGATATAAGCCTCTGGTTGGTAGTAGTCATAGTAAGAAACAAAATATTTTACAGAATTATTTGGGAAGAATTCCTTAAATTCTTCATACAGTTGTGCAGCCAAGGTCTTGTTGTGAGAAATAACCAATGTAGGCCTTTGTAAAGTATCTATAATATTCGCCATAACAAAGGTTTTTCCAGAACCAGTTACACCAAGCAACACCTGTTTCTCTTTCTTGTTTTTTATCCCCAGAACAATCTCCTCAACCGCTTTCCTTTGGTCTGGAGACTTTTCATAAGGTTTATGCAAGTCAAACTTGCTGGTGCCATATTCTTTATTCTTGTTTTTATTTACAATATCCACAACGTATTCTAGCAAATATATGAATGTGTTAGAATAATGGTGTGAAAAAGAAAAAATTACATAAATTACCACAAAGTGTTGTAAACCAGATAGCCGCAGGTGAGGTAGTTGAAAGACCAGCCTCTGTAGTTAAAGAACTTGTAGATAATGCCATAGATGCCGAGGCAAATAAGATAGAGGTAAAGGTTAAGAATGGAGGTATAGATATGATAGAGGTTTCAGATAATGGATACGGCATACCCAAGGAGGAACTCCCTCTAATCTTTGATGCTCATACTACTTCTAAGATAGAGAGCATAGAGGATCTTAATACCCTTATTAGTATGGGTTTTAGAGGAGAAGCTCTGTCAGCAATTACCTCTGTAGCAAGGGTAAATCTGTCTTCCAAATACATAGAAGAGAGTATTGCAAATGAAATAGAGTTTAATGAAGGAGGGAAGTCTCCTGTAAAAAAGACTGCAAAGGAGAAGGGAACAACAGTTCGTGTAGAGAATCTCTTCTACAATATCCCTGCACGAAAGAAACATTTAAAAACACCACAAACAGAATACAGGAAGATTTATGAATTAATGAATAACTACTACCTAATCTATCCTAATATTCACTTTGTTTTAGAGAAAGATGGAAAAGTCGTTTTAGATCTTATATCCATAGATACTTCCCAGAAGGGAGAGATTACAAAGGAAAGAGTTCAAGAAGTTATGAATGAGGATACTTCTAACTTTCTCAAAGTATCTTACGAAGGTGCAGGTATAAAAATATCTGGATACATAGCTCATCCGTCTAATCATAAAAACTCAAGAGCTAAAAGCTACATGTTTGTTAATGACAGACCTATTTCTGACAATGGCATATACAGAGCTATTCATGAAGGATATTCTAGATATATTCCCCATGGTCAAAAGGTAGACTTTGTAATTAAGATAGATATGGATCCACAATTTGTAGATGTTAATGTTCACCCAAGAAAAGAAGAGGTTCGCTTTGAAAATCCCTACAGGATTTATTCTGCTATAGAGAATGCAGTTAAACACACTTTAGAAAAAGAGCTATCTTTTAGAGATACTCCAAGCAGAAGCGGTAAGGATTTCTCCTCCATCAGAGAGAGGTTCAATAATAGTTCAACCAGTTCGTCTACTAGAAACAATGGGGAGAGGTATGAAAATAGAAATCTTTATTCTTCTGGAAAATCTATTTCAGTGCAAGACAGCCTGCTATTTTCCAAAGAGATTCTTTCCTCAGAAACGAAGGACAGACCTGATAAAGGAGAAATCCTCCCTTGGGAAGAGGAGATGAAGATAAGAAACATCTTTCAGATATTTAACAAATATATAGTTGTAGAGCTCATAGATGAAAGGCTTTGGATAATAGATCAACATGCAGCAGCAGAAAGAATAAATTTTGAAAAGCTTTCCAAAGGTAGAAATGGATTAGACCTACAAAATTACTTAGTTCCAGTAGAGATAGAATTCAAGAAAGAAGAAGTACTCTTCCTAGAGGAAGCAAGGGATCTCTTTGAAAACATTGGAATAATGTATGAAATAGAAGGAAACAAACTCAAGCTAAAGACAGCTCCTACTTCTTTTTCAAGCTCCAATTTTGAAGAGATATTTAACGAGATATTCTCTCTAGAGGACAATGTAGAAGATTTAGGCAAGAATTTAGAAAAAAGAAGAGATGACCTTCTAGCTACAATATCTTGTCACAGTAGTATAAGGAGCGGACAGGAACTAAGTAGAGAGGAGATGTTAAACTTATTCAAAGAACTTTCTAATTGTGAGAACCCATATAGTTGTCCTCACGGAAGACCGACAATATGGAAGTTGACACTTCCTGAGATAGATACTAATTTTGAAAGGACATACTAATGAAAACAGGGAAACTTTATTTAATACCTGTCCCAATCTCAGAGAACTTTAAACTATCTGAGACATTGCTAGACAAGGATTTAGAAACTGTTGAGAACTTGGAGTGTTTTGTCTCCGAAACACCCAAAATAGCCAGAGCATTCCTTAAAGATGTTTCTTTAAATAAGCAAATACAGGATATAAATATTACTGAACTAAACAAGAATACAAAAGATGAGGAACTAGAACTTCTATTAGAACCTTTGTTCCAAGGAAAGGATTTAGGTCTAATCTCAGATGCAGGCGCTCCTTCAATAGCAGATCCCGGACACAGATTAGTCAGAGTCGCACAAGCGAAAGGTGTAAAGTGTATTCCTTTGGTTGGACCATCTTCGGTCTTTCTAGCCCTTATGGCCTCAGGACTTAATGGTCAGAGTTTTGCTTTTTATGGTTACTTACCTAAGGAAAGTGGAAGAAAAAGAAAGAAGATTAAAACTTTAGAAAGAATTGCCCAAAATACAAAACAGACCCAGATTTTCATGGAGACGCCATATAAGAATCAGAACATGCTAGAAGACATATTAGATGTATGCGAGGATGAGACTCTTCTCTGCATAGCTCAACAAGTTATGGGGAATGGAGAATTTATCGTGACAAAAAGTATCAAGGAGTGGAAAAGAGAAAAGAAGGTTTTAGAAAAAGCTCCCTGTCTCTTCCTAATTAACATTTAAGGAATTGCTTAAAACAATTTAGTATTTGGAATAAATGTCTGTTTTTATTGGTTCTATACCCAACACAGAAAAAGACGATTTGGAGTTAGCACAGAGGATTCTAAAAGGAAAGGAAGATCTAAGAGGATCCATAGACAAGTTGAATGAGAAACTTCTACAGCATCTGAAAAAGAGTGACGCTTTAAAAGAGATTTCAAAAGACAATCTATTTCTTTTTAACAGAGGAAGGGATTCTATATATTTCTACCTAAGCTCTCTTGGATCAAATGAAGGAGACGAGGTCATTGTCCAGGCATTTACCTGTGTAGCTGTTGTTGCACCAATTCTGTGGAACAAACTAAAGCCTGTTTATATAGATATCGATGCAAAGGCCTACAATATGGACCTGTCTCTCCTTGAAGAGAAGATAACAGAGAAGACTAAGGCAATCGTAGTACAACATACCTTCGGTAATATTGCAGATATGAAAAGGATAAGGGACATAGTAAACGAGGTAAATGAACAGAGAGGGGAAGGGGAAAAGATAAAAATTATTGAGGACGCTGCACATATTTTCCCATCTGATTTCAAAGGTGCATATTCTGTCCTAGGAAAATATAGTGATATGCTCTTATTTAGTTTCTCACAAGACAAAGGGATAAGCTCAACACAAGGAGCTGCAAGTATTATTCTAGACACAGAGGCTTTAGATACTGCCAAGGAGGAGTATTCTAAACTTCACAAACCAACTAAAAAAGAATCTTTATACAATGCAAGATACATTAAACTTTGGTCCTTGATAAAAAAATATTACTTTACAAAAATAATCCCTTACACAAATATTACAGTGGGAAGAATTTTAATCATCATTTTTAGAAAGCTGGGATTAATAAGAAAGCAGGCAAAAGCAGACACCATAGAATTTACTGGGACAGGAAAACTCTCTCAAGTACAAGCTGTTCTTCTATATAATCAACTTGAAAAAGTTTCTAAGATAAACAAGAAAAGGGAAGAGATAACGAGACTCTATGATACAAATCTAAAAGAAAACTTTAGATTCAAAACAAATAGTAATTTACTCCTCAGATATCCAATACTCTTAGAGAACAAGGCAGAGATAAAGCAGAAGCTCTTGGAAAAAGAGATTATCGCAGGAAATTGGTACAGTTCTCCTGTCCATCCTTTAGCAGAGGAAGAGCTGGAAAGAGTTCTCTACAGATTTGACTCTTGTCCAGTAGCACAAAGGGTTGGAAAGAACATATTAAATCTCCCGACCAATTTAGAGCTAACGGACGAAGATGCTAAAGAAGTTATCGAGATAATCAATAATTTTGCAAAACCTTTTAATATCTAATACGATATACCATGTTCACTTTTAAAGAAATAACTGATGATAACATCTGGGACAATCTAGTCCAAACTCTGCCAAATTATTCATTCTTGAATAGTAGTGCGCGATATAAATATGATGAATCTGTTGGAACAAAAGTATTTAGATATGGAATATATAGAGAAGAGAAATTCATAGGAATAATTAATTGTTTTGTTGGGAAGTCAAAACTTTTTGGGAATTTCCTGGAATGCAAACACTCCCCAATGCTCAAAGAGGGGAGAGAAGAGGAGTGGGAGGAAGTCCTAAATTTTTGTAAAGAGATTGCAAAACAGAATGGTTGTTTTATGTTGAGATTTGCACCTTTATACAGAGAAAACCAAACACTGGAAAATTTTTACAACAAGAATTCTTTTAAACTTGCACCTATACATAATGTAGATGCCCTTATTTCCCAACAAGTAGATTTAACGAAGGATATGGAAGACTTAAGGAGAGATATGAATAAAACAAAAAGGAATCTCTTAAATCGTCTTCTTAAGGAGAAAGAGGAAATCTCTGTTAAGATATTTAATGACACATCTCAGTTTGATCTTTTTAAAGAGTTACATGAACAGACTGTAAAATTAAAAGGATATACAGATAAACCTATCTCTTTGCTTCTAAGAGAGCTAGAAGAACAGGTTAAAAAGGGTATGTGTTATATGGTTGTTGGATATTATAAGGAAAAACCCATCGGTGTATGGCAATGCACCGTATATGGAGAGCATATGCATCTTTATCAAGCTGCCATGGATACACACTTTAGGGATAAGAATATTAATATTACATATCTTCTCTATTGGGAGTGCTTGAAACTTAGTAAAGAGTTAGGATGCAAAGTCTTTGATCTTTTTGGTGGTGTAGTCCCCGAAGGTTATGAGGATAAAAATCATCCTTGGTCTGGGGTAGGGGCTTTCAAAGAAAGTTTGGGAGGAAAGAAGGTTACATATATGCACAGTAGAGATTACGCTCTAAACAAGATGAAATACTACCTTTACTATATATACTCTTGGTTTAGAACTACTCAAAAAGGTTATACCATCAAGTGGTAAGTACTCTCTAGCATAGAGAACAGGTGAACTTTACTACCAGCTACTGCCACCTCCACCACCAAAACCACCACCACTACTACCTCCACTAAAACCGCTACCACCACTTCCCCCATGACTTGAACGAATGCCTCCGGCACTGTTAGGAGGTACAGATTTAGACTTTACATTTCTACTAATGTCTGAGATTGACGAAACTAGTAGGTAGGAATTAAATGTAGAGATGTCACCCTGATACCAAGTAGGAGGCTCTTGGTAAATATCTTCAAACTCTTTACTCCACTTCTTTTCTAAATCGAATATGATAGCGTAGGGGAGAAGTTTTTCAAATACTCCTCTGAATTTTGTGGGATTATTATGGAATTCTATCCTATGTTTCTCAGCAGTATCTATGTACATTTTCAACCCCTCCATCTCATGGTATATCTCATTTCCCTTCTCACTCCGTAGATCTACTTTGAACGAAAACATAAAAGAGAGAAGACCAGAGATTAATAGACCAATAGACCAACCTGTTGCAGCTATTATTGAGAGTGGAGCGAAAGAGTAAAAGCCTAAAATCATCCCAACAATTCCAATAGCGGAAAAAGTTCTCTTTAGATTTCTTCTTTTTACAGATAAATAACCATCGTTATATGCCTTACTATTCAGTTGAGAAGTCAGAGTTGTAACTGTTAAATAGAAATTCGAAGAAATCTTGTTAGTTTGTACAGAATTCCCGTCTTTAAATAGCCCCTCATATAAGGTAGCTGACTCTGCATGAGGAGGATTTTTCGAGGTTTCATCCTTTAAAAGAAGATACTTTCTCTTTCCTTCCTGCTTTATGGTTAAGAAACCGTCTACAGCTAGTTGAATAATTTCTGCAGTTATATGTTTGGTATCCAATCTTGTCTGGTATATGTAGCCAGCTAACAACGGATATAAATCCTTCATTGGTTCGTAATGAGGAATAATTGTTATTTTTTTGTTCTTTCCATTCTTTTTAAGAATAGTTAGGAGTAAAAGAAAGACAGGTATTGGAATAAGTATTCCTAGGTTACTAAGCAAAAAAGCGATTCTCTGGCTTTCCGTAGTGTCTTCTAAGGTCCCTTTTGGCATCTTGAGTACAACTGTCAGTCCTTCTCTAGAATTTAGTTGAGAATCTGTAGAAAGGATGATTTCTTTTTCCGAAGTGGACTCAAATGAACAATTCGATTCTGTAGAACCAATTGGTCCAGTAAAACACAACTGATCTGTAATTTCTCCTGGGGTAATTATTTGAGCTGTTGCTTTTTCAATAGGAACCGTCCATCCATCACCAGTAATATTTAAGTAGAGTTCGTCGTAATCATCAAAGTAGTTAACAGCATCTTTTAATGTGTACTCTATAACATAGACATATTCACCAGTAATAGTTATATCTGGATTTCCTATTTGGAATATTGCATAACCATTGTTACTACTTCTCTCGTATTCACCGAATTTAACCTCAGGATTGTCAGCACTATAATAATAAATATCATTCAAAACCAAAGTAGTAGGCCTCTTCAGTCCACCTTGCACTTTGTAATCTGTTGGAATCTCGCGGATAATACCCCGCCTTGGTTCAGGAAATACATAATGTATCTCCTCCTTAATATTTATATCAGTATTTTCTTCCAGAACAACTTCTGTTTTAAACAGACTTATCTCCTC
>DAOTFQ010000016.1:0-3917 GCA_035446665.1 Candidatus Dojkabacteria bacterium
ACCCCCCTACTCTCTATGAAACGATATCTCTTTTTTGGAGAACTAAATGTTCAAAAAGACTGTTAATAAGAAAAGAAATACAAGAATTATTATATAAAAATAAATTCCCTTTCCCTTCTCGTATGCAATATTCTCCTGACTAACTACCCCTACTGAGAAATAGTACCCTAGCACAGGAATCGCTGCGACAAGCTCATGTGAATCCCCTGTAAGAAAAATTCCCAAGAACAAGGTAAACGTAATTAACAATGTAAGAAGACCCTTTTTGTACAGCTCCCCCTCCTCTATTCCTATATTTAAATAGTGAAGGTAAATAATTAGAGAATATGCAATAAAAATTAGTGGAATTAAAAGATATATTTCAAGACCCGTCACCAAGAGACTGAATGTCAAAAAATACATCATTAACAGAGACACAAGGTAAGAGGAAGTTCTTCCCACTTGTGCGAGAGGGATCTTTTTAAATAGATCTACATTTAGTACATTTGCCATCAGGAAAGATATGTAATTGCCTATAAAGACTAGGAACATCAGAAGGAGAAGGATAATGGCTTCGTATATACGACTAAACTTTTGAAAGAAGAAGAATTCAATAAATATCGCTTGAGAAAAAACATATAACGCTGACTGGAGAAGGAACAGTATAGATCTTTTCTTCACCTTAAAGTTAAATGCCCAAAGTAAGCCCAAAAAAGATACAACGAAGTAAATTCCTGCGTTCATATAAACTCTCCAAACTACTACTTGAGCCTGAGCCTGTGTAATCTTAGAGATAAATATTGCTAAGGCTATTAGGGCTGCTAATGTAAGAAGCTTTCCTCTCTTCTCCTCATCTGTAGTTGTCATTTCCCTACTCATTTTCCATAGATTCTAAATATTTTAATCCTTTAGTAGTAAGTACCCTTCCTCTGGAAGTCCTCTTAATAAAACCTTTCTTCATCAGGAACGGTTCATATACATCAGCAATGGTGACCTCGTCTTCAGAAATGGATGCTGCTAGTGTGGACAACCCTATTGGCCCTCCTCCGAAGTTATTTAATAGTGTCCTGAGGATTAATCTATCTACCTCCTCGAGTCCCTCTTTGTCCACCCCCAATAGCTTCATAGTTTCCCAAACTACTTCTGTATCAACCTTCTCTACCCCCCTACTCTGAGCATAATCTCGAGTCCTCCTCAGAAGCCTCAATCCGATTCTCGCCGTCCCTCTAGAGCTATCTGCTAACATCTTTAGGGCATCTTTATCTATCTTTATGTCCCAAAGTTTGCTTGCTCTCTCTAGTATTGACACTAAATCACTTTGGGTAAAGAAGTCTAACCTCTGAACAAGTCCAAATCTTTCCCTCATAGGGGAGCTAATTCTTCCAACCTGAGTTGTTGCACCTATTAAAGTAAAAGGCTCCAAGGTTAATCTAATCGTTTTCGCAGAAGTTCCCTTCCCCATTATTATATCTAAAACACCATCCTCCATAGCCGGATAAAGTATTTCTTCTACAACTTTGGATAATCTGTGAATTTCATCTATAAATAAGACGTCATTTCTCTTTAGACTCGTTAAGATTGCTGCCAAATCCCCTTGTCTTTCAACTGCAGGCCCTGAAGTTATCTTTATGGAAGCTCCTATTTCATTAGCGATTGCCATAGCAAAAGTTGTTTTTCCCAATCCTGGAGGTCCATAAAAAAGAATATGATCTATTACTTCTTTTCTCTTCTTGGCAGAATCTATCATCATACGAAGGGTCTTTTTCTCAAGGTCCCTTCCTATCATCTCTTCTAGACGACTTGGCCTAATACTCTGTTCTAATTTGACTGCTTCCTCAGAGGGAGGTTCTGTTAATTTCTTTTTCTTCTGTTTTGATGTCGACTCTATCATTTACTAAGAACTTTCTTAATTAATTCCTCTATACTAGTATCCTTCTCCTTTTTTAAGATCTTCTCCCCTACCTCAACACTCTCTTTTAATTGTGATCCTGAAAAACCTAAAGTCTTTAATGCTTCCTTTAATTCTCTAATGATTGAATCTTCCACACTTTCTTTCTGTTCAAAATCTATTTTCCCTCTAAGCTCTAGGATTATCTTCTGAGCACCTTTCATTCCCAAACCAGGCACTTTACTGAGAGATTTGGCATCTCCTCCTAATATCTTGTCCTCTAATTCTTTTCTGCTAAACATTGTTATCATCGTCATCCCTATCTTAGGACCTATTCCTGAAACAGAGATTAATTGTTCAAAAAAGTCCCTCTCTTGCTCCCTTTCAAAGCCGTAGAGAGATTGGTTGTCATCTCTAACATGAAAATGAGTATATAGTGAGTACACTTTCCCCTTAGGGGGAACTATGTATGTACTAGGAATTCTTATTCTATAAGCAATCCCACTGTTTGTTAGAATGTCAACATAGGATTCCTTGGAAATGTTTGTTTTTTGTACTGTGCCGGTTATATACGAAATCATATATATATTATAACAGGATTTAGGGAGATACTTTAGCTAGTTAAAAGTATGAGGCGATAGCAACTGCAATAGCATCTGCAGCGTCATCTGGCTTTGGGATACTTTCAAGATTACATAGCACCTTAACACTCTCCTGGACTTGTTTCTTCCCAGCCTTACCGTAACCTGTTACTGCATCTTTTACTTGTAATGGAGTGAATTCCTTTATAGGAATATTATTCTGCTCTAAGACAAGTCTAACTACCCCTCTTGCCTCTGCGACAAACATAGCACTAGTGATATTATTACAAAAGATTAGAGTTTCAATACCTGCCGATTCTGGTTTGAATTCCCTTACTAACTCTATCATATCTTCGTAAATCTCTACTAACCTCTGAGAAGTTTCCATCTCCTTTGGTGTCGTTATAGCACCATAATCTACTGGATGAGGTTTGCCATCTTTATTAAAATCTACCACAGCCCAACCTGTAGTTGCCAAACCGGGGTCTATTCCTAAAATACGCATATAATTATTTTACCATGCTATTGGGTTATATCTAAGGAAACTTTATTAATTCTCTATCTGGGTTGTCTTTCAAAACCTCCTTCACTCTCTCAACCTTGTATGGCTCCCATATTGGGATAACTATTGGATGAAGAAGAATAGAGAGATGATCTACTGCAATAGACTCCTCTCCTCTATTATCAAACTCATGAGTCTTTAATTCAAACTTACCTCCTACTCCCTCTCCCTCCTCTAGCTGGTATTTGAAAATCCCAAATAGCTCTCCTGGAGCAAATAACTGAGTTGGAGTCTCGTATTCATCTACTAAAGGACTTAGAAAGGTAAATAATTTTATATCTCCATCTTGATTTAGTTTTACAAAATCAAAACCTTCTATACGATAGTCTATCTCGTATCCTCCGACATATCCCTTAATTCTTCTGAGTTCTTCCAGACGAGTCATGTTCTCTTCGCTTTTCTCCTGTTTAGCCTCTATTTGTGTAATCTCTAATGATCTTTTGTAAATATCATCCGAGTCTACAACTAACTCTGCAGGATTAAACTCATATATAAAAGAGGATCCTCTTTCTATTCGCAAATCCATAACTAAAATGATTAAAAAATTAGATTTCTTTTAAATTACTCCAGACTTCTTGGACATCATCGTTGTCCTCTAGTTTTTCTAGAGCTTCCTGGAGTTTTTCTAACTCTTTTCCCTCAAGTTTTTTAAATGTCTTCGCTTCCTTTATTATCCCTGCTTCCTTAACAACATAACCCAATTTATTTATCTCATCTCTAACTTTGCCCCAATCTTTATAGCCAGTATATATTTCCAGAGCAGGATCGTCATTAACTTCTGTTTCTTGGATATCCAAAACCCCCTCTATTTCCATAATGTTAAGCATTACCTCCTCGGGATCGTCCCTAACAAATTTGTCACCTTCCCCAAACTTCTCTGCTTTCTCCATATGTCCACACTTAATAA
>DAOTFQ010000016.1:4017-9153 GCA_035446665.1 Candidatus Dojkabacteria bacterium
AAAATCTTCCCCTTCTTTGCATCTAGTATTGCTTTCTTGTGTTTAATTGTAGACCATTTTGAATGTCCTGACATAGCGGTATTTTAACACATGGATATATATTTTTCCTAATTCTGCTCCTTTGAGTCCTTACCCTTTTTCTCCCTACCTTGCCTCTCGTCCGGTCTATTCCCTTCTCTTTGATCCCTAAATTCTTCGTTGTTATTCTCCTTTATTATTGATCTGTTCCCTTTGTCACTATACTCCTGGCTACTCCACTTGCTAATCTTTTCCTCAATTACCTCTCTAGGTGTTCCATATTCCCTTCTTGAGTTTTCCACTATTTCGCTCTTTAGACCAAAATTGTTGTATCTTACCGGAAGGGATTTTGCACTAAATGGCACTGAAGTCATTCCGTCTACACAAAGCTTTACGTACATAGCCCATGCGTCAAGAGAAACCAGATCCTCTGCACTAACGACAGGAGCGAATTCTTTTTCTAGGATTGCTGCATCTGCGGGGCTTACAACAAAAGAACCTATTGTTCCAACATTCCCAAATATTGCTTGCCTTACAGTTAGGGGTAATTGGTCAATATACTGGTTGGTCATCGTTAGATTGAGTTTGTATTTTCTTGCTTCAGAAAGGATTTTTGCAAAGGATTCTGTAGCAAAGTTCTGGAATTCGTCCACATAGAGGAAGAAGTCTTTACGCTCATCTATTGGCATATCCACCCTCTCCATTGCAGTAGCTTGCAGCCTTGTTATAACCATACCTCCTAAAAGAGATGCTGTTTCCTCTCCTAGTTTACCCTGTGCTAAGTTAACAAGGAGAATTTTCTGGTTATCCATAATGTCCCTTAGGTCTATTGTGGACTTAACTTGGCCTACTATATTTCTTATAACTGCAGAGGATATAAATCTTCCGACCTTATTCTGGATAGGAGATACAGCCTCGGTAATAAGTCTCTTATTTTGACTCATTTGTGCATATTCATCTGTCCAGAATTTATAAAGGATTGGATCATCTACTTGCTTTAATATAAATTTCCGGTAATTGTTATCCAACAACAATCTAAGGATGGCTAACAGAGTAGTCCCCTGAGCCTCTAAGGCCGTGGCTACAGTGTTAGTAAGAATATATTGTAATCTTGGACCCCAGGAATCTCCAAACTGCTTCTTGAAGACCTCAACAACTCCATCTGCTATTAAATCGCGCTGGGACTTATCCGTAAGCTCTAAGAGATTAAAACCTACTGGATGATCTATGTCAGTAGGATTAAAATAAACAACATCCTTTATTCTATTTGGGGGGATATATCCCAATAGCTCATCTACAGTATCTCCGTGAGGGTCAACAAAACAAGCACCCTCCCCTGCAAGTACATCTGATATAAACATGTTTTTAAATAGTGTGGATTTACCTGTTCCTGTTTTCCCCAGAAGATAGAAGTGCCTCTGCCTATCCTTTCTCTTAATTCCGAATTCAAACTTTATATCTCGGTAATCCGTTTCACCAAAGATTGTAACACCATCATCTGTTGCTCTTGGTAGGTTCATAGGAGGTTCAATCTTCTTCGCCCTACTCCATGCAATATTGGGAGTCTCTACAGAGATATTCGGGAGATGAAAAAGAGATGCTAGCTCTTCAATATTTATAATGTCTGGATTATCTTTGGATAGATATCTCCTAATATAGTCCTCATATATCTCCTTGCCCGTCTTCTCTGGAGGCACATGTATAAAGTTATTTAGATGTGCAGTAGTAAATTGTTTAAAACTAGCTACAACATCCCTCAGAATCTGCTCAGACCTTAATTGTGTCTCCGCCTTTGTGACAACCCTTATTTTAAATTCAAAACCTACCTTTAACATCTTATTCTCTATTTCGGCTAGTTCTTCCTCTTGACCTGGCAATAACTTTACAACCTCTTTTTGCTCCTTAACGTCTGAAGAACTTTGAGACAACGTCTTCCCTATTCCACTAACAAGGCTCACCAAGAATTTAAAAAATCCCCCTCTGTTAAGATCCCTTCCTTCTCTAATTGCAGTTATATATTCCTTCGAACGATCCTGCCAATAGTTAGAAACAGGCCTTATTACTATCTGTATCCAAGCCTTCTCTCCCCTATTTAATTCTGATATCGCTCCTGTTATGGCAGCTAGAGGATCCACTTCAAAACTACGAAAGGTCTTTATTGGAAATATTGAGTCTTTTTCCATTTCAATCTCGCCTGTAGTTACAAAAATTTCTCCCGAGGGATTACTCTCTCGAGTATAATCCTCAACATACTGAATATCTGCATTTGGATACTGAGCATAAATCTGACCTTCTATAAATCGAGAAAGATGCTGTGGAGCTATTACATAGATCCTGATACCATCCTCCTCATTAGATGCAATCTCTAAACTAACGAGATCCGGACATCTTTTATAGTTTTCCAAGATACCATGTATTGAGGCAAACATCTGTTCCGCTGCCAAAGAGGCCTTCTCGTTTTCTCTCGGGACTAGAATTTGCATAATTAGAGGGTTTCTTATCTCCTCAAATATAGGGTTGTCATCCTCATTCTTTCCTCCCCAAAAAAGGATAAAAGCTAAGAAGGCAAGAGCAAATACTAGTAATATTAGAAGAATCCAAATCATTAACATAGTGAAAATTTTAATAGAAAAGAAGTATTTAAGCAAATAGCGAATAAAAATAAGCGTCCCCCTTAGAACATTTCCATCTGTAATATGTCCGCCCCAAGAAGAACTACAATATCTCCCGTAGTCATAAAGCTTGGCCTCTCCTCCAATATTTCGTATCTGTCAAAGAGAACCTCAGCTACAACCTTTAGAGAATCATCGAATTCGCTTTCGTCAGAGATATATACTTGGGTTCTTTCTAATGGCTCTGGAGCATTACCAAACCTAACAACATCACAACCATTGTTTAAAATCTTCCTGGCATAAATTCCAGCCTTTCCAGAAGCACCACTACCGTTGTAGACCTCTACCCGAACCCTTTCTCTCTCCACCTCCCTGTCTATTACATCTATATAATTTCTCCTTAAGTTTTTGTCGTACTCTGATAGATTAATAGTTCTAATCTGCCCTCCCAAATCTGATAACTTCTCAGATGAATAATCTGGTGAGCTCAAATCCAAAACTAAAGTGCTTGTCTTTACTACTGTTTTCTCAAAAGAATCAAGCCTGTTTAAAACAGAAGTAAAAGAAAGGTTAGAGAGGACTTTTTGATCCATATCCTTAAGAGTATTCACCCTTAGGACTGTTTTAATAAACGACTGTTGTGCAGATATAGCATGGAGTTTTAAGTAGGAATCAGTCAGAGTCACTCCACTATTAGAATAAGCTTCCTTGTACTTATCCTTTATGTTATCTACGTTCCCATACACCTCGTTTAGAGTTTCGCCCGCCTCTGCAGTAAACCAAATGTAATCATGGACACGAAAGCCTAGTATCTGGTTAATTTGCCAGAGTGAATAATCTACACCCATCCCCTCTTGTAGGAATTCACCTGCATATCTTAGAGAAGAGATTGGGATAGGACTTCCAAAATCTTCTTCCAAGCCATTGAAATATACAAATCCAGGCATGTAGATAACTATGGAATTGCCCTTCTCCTTATTTGTTAATAGGACATAAACACTAGATATTGTCCTATCCCCTTCCTCTTCCTGCTCAAACACGAACATTGTTTTTTCTAAGTTTGTATCCAAGTTTGAAAGGAACCTATGAGAGGAAAGATTCTCTACTAAGGGGTCTGTTGTATTTATACCAAAAAGGGAGAGTGCTGAGTAAACTAAGAAGACAACAAACACACTCCCTATTATGGAGATAACAATTAAAGAAGTGTTTATCTTTTTACCTCCCTTGCTCTTCTGAGTCCTCTCCCTTTTTGTTCTGCGTCTTTTTCTCTTTGGCATATAACATTAAAAAATAATTACTAAAAAACCTCTAGTCTACTGAGTTTTTATGATTGTAAAATCTGACCCATCTAATTCCTTAAAACTTAAGAATATAGATCTTAATTCTATTGCATCTGGCATACTTGTAGCCCTTGCAGATCCATATAAAGTGTCCCCCACTATACCAATTCCGAAATACTCCAAAGTAGCTCTGATTTGATGCATTCTCCCTGTCTTAATAGCAACCAGAATCTGATCTTTATTAATCGGCTTTACATAGCTTATTGCTTTCTTACCTCTTCTTCCAAAATATTTTTTAAATTGCATTTTAACCCTATTTTTAGGGCTTCTTGATATATATCCCTCTGCTTTAAACCAAGATTTGTCGAAAGTAAAATCCCTCTTCTCCAGCTTCTCTATCTCGCTATCTATATCAAGATATTCAGATTCTTCCCTTGGGAAATACTTTTTAATCCCCCCTCTTAACTCCTTGTATTCAATATTAGCTAAATATATTTTCTTAACCTCGTGATTTTCAAATTGCTCTTGTAAATGTTTTTGCATCTCTAAGTTTTTGGCAAAAACAATTAGTCCAGATACTCCCTTGTCTAAACGATGCACAATACCAGCCTTCTGAACTTCTTCTTTAAAATCGTTTTTTTGGGACAGGTAGCCTTTTACATAATTAACTAAAGTTCCATCTTCATTGCCTATTCCTGGGTGGACTACAACACCTTTTGGCTTATCTATAATGAGGAAGTCATCGCTTTCGAAGAGAACTTCCAAATCTCCCTCCTGTGGCTTAATCTCTGTTGAAGAGGTTATTTTCTTTCTAAGACCTTTAACCCTTTCCATATCTATATCCACCTCTTCCCCTGTCTTTAATTTGTAAGCCTGTTTTCTGACAACTCCATCAACTTTTGCAATTCCCTCCCAATTATTAGTTAAAAAGTTTCTGGATATGTATTTGTAATCCCCCTCGTGAAGCTTTTCCATGACAAAAAGATCAAGCCTCTTGCCTGTATTTTTTTTGTCTATTTTTACCATAGTTATTTGGGCAATTTAATTGGTTGGTTTATATCTAAATGGGAAACAGTGTGGACAGAGGAGACTTTCTCTATGGTAATATCTACCTCCTTTGTCTCTTTCATATAGAAAATCATTCCCAAGAAGGACCATAGAGCAAAAATTATTATAGAGGCTTTCTCTGTGTTGTTTATGTCTGCAATAAAATAGGTATAGGTAAC
>DAOTFQ010000017.1:0-9075 GCA_035446665.1 Candidatus Dojkabacteria bacterium
TTCAAGTTAATTAAAAATTTCTCTTCAGAAAATTGTTGAGCATGTTTCTTAATTTCTTCTTTATTATATCTTCTTTTGTCAAACTTAATAAGGAGAGATTTCAGTGCTTCTTCTGTTTTAAAGAACTCTCCTGTCACTCCCTCTTTAATGGTCTCTAGTAATCCCCCATCTTCATAGCCTAAAACAGGAGTCCCTGATGCCATTGCTTCTACAGGAACTAGACCAAAATCTTCCAAGCCACAAAAGAGTAAAACATCCGCTAGTTCATATATTGTCTTTACTTCCATGTCATCTTTTACAAAGCCGAGGAATTGGATATTGTCATAACCCTTAGCTTCTTTTTCTAGATATTTTCTGTCTGGACCTTCACCCACTATTACTAAATTCTTTCCTGCTTCTATGGCAGAATGGATAGCCCAGTCTACACGTTTATGGTCATAGAGACGGGATACTACTAAGACAAATTGTTCTGGAAGGTTATATCTTTCTTGGATTTTTCTCTTCTCTTCCATGGAGGACTTCTTAAAATACTTTTCTTCAACTCCGGGATATATTACAGTTGCTTCTTTGTCGTATGTTTTTTTTATTTTCCTCGCAATATATTTAGAATTTGCAGTCCAGTAATCTACCCTTCTTGAAATTGTCCAGTCCCAGATTCGCATGTAGGTGTTTAGGATAATGGAGAGAGGTTTGTATAAAGCTTTTAGCTTGGAACCCCTAACATTTAATTCCTTGTCCCAAAGACTTCTAGGTGGAGTCATTACCATAGCAATGTGTGGTTGCTCTAGTCCTGTTATTACACCCTTTCCAGGGCCTGCAGATATGCTTATAACAAGGTCATAACCTTTTAAGTCAAAGCTTTCGTATGCAAAAGGAGTTAGAACTTTAAGGTGTCTGTAGAAATGCTTGGGAAGAAGGTTAGACAACTTTTGTACAAAACTGGTGTGAACTTTCTCTTCAAGGTTAGGATATCTGTCTTGGTATTTATCTTTGTCAAAGACTATAGTGAATACATCTGCATGAGGAAGTAGTCGTAAAAGAGAAAACATCTCTCTATCTGCACCACCAAAAGCACTCATTTGGTCTGCAACAACCGCAATTTTAGGAAACTTTTTTTCAAGGGAGGCAGCTTTGGATTGTAAATCTGTCATTAACAATTATAGCGTAGGGATCTCACCATCATCAAATCCGAAATCTTCTGCAGTAAGATCGTCATCTTCTTCAGAATCTAGTTGTTCTAAAGCTTTGGTAAGATCATCATCCGCTTCTACAACTGTTTCTTTTCTTTCTCCATCATCATCTGCATCGGGGAATATTACTTCTAAACCACCATCATCATCTGTAGGATCTATACCATTATCTCCATTAAGTGCGTCTTCATTACCCATTAAGATAATATTTGGCTCCTCGTCGTCTATGCCGATATCGTCATCGTCAATATCTATATTCTTCTCGGTCTTTCTTTTCTCCATCCTCTTAAGGAACCTTTCTGCATCTTCACCAAATTTCTCAACCACATCTATGACTCTCATTGGTTCGCCACATTCCTCACACATTTCTATGTGGTCTTTTTCAGTACCACAGTGAGGGCAAGAGAGAAAGATTACATGGACGCTTTTCCTTGGTGTGATTAATTCCTCTTTTTTGTTTTCTTTCTTTGAATCTCCCATATAATGGTAATAAATAGTGTTTATTTAGGATAATATAGGGACTATAGTGTGTCAATAAACCCATAGAAAAAGGAATTTAGCCATATTTGGGATAGCAACACTTCTTGTATTTTTTCCCACTACCACAAGGGCAGGGGTCATTTCGTCCAACTTTATTGCTCTTCTTTATAGTTTTTTGCTTCGTTGTATTCCCTGGTCTAGTATCTTTATTCAAATCTACTCTCTGGGGAATCTGGTTTTCATTTCTTACTAGTCTAACCTTAAAAAACCTTGTTACTACAAATTCATCTATCTTTCTAAGCATCTCTTCGAACATATTAAACCCTTCATTTTTGTATTCCACTAAAGGATCTCTTTGTGCTAGATTTCTTAGAGATATTCCCTCTCTAAGGTCGGTCATGGTATCTAAGTGTTCCATCCAGAATCTGTCAAAAGATTGGAGGATTAGATATTTAGATAATTGTTGCATAGGTTCCAAACCTATGGAGTAGATATGTATCATAAAGGAGACTAGTATTACTCTCTTTAAAAGTTCCGTTCTTTCTACCTCTTGTAGTTCATACATCTCCCTAAACATCTCTGTGGTGTCTTTGTATCCTAACTCCTTAACAGCCTGTGTTAACAATTCTGAGGTTAGAAGATTCTCTATCTGGATATATAGCTTTCTTTCCTCCATATTATCTATCTTCATGTCGTCTTGGAGCTGAGAGGCTACTAAATAGTCTAGGTGTTCAAGAACTTTCTTTAGTATCCACTTCTCCAAGGGAGAGAGCGGGTATGTAATCTCAGACAGCTCTGGTATCTTCCAAGTATCTTCCCTTGCTAGAGAGAACCCATCTAAAGAATCCTGAAGAGCTTCTACATCCAAATCTTTAACGGCTGCCAATTCTTTCTTTAGATCTAACTTGGAGGCTGGAATTTTCTTACTACTCTCTGCCTCTAAAATCTTCTTTCTTAAGGTATAAATAATTTCCCTTTGTTGGTTTAGAACATCGTCGTAATCTACAAGTCTTTTTCTAATGTCGTAGTTATGGGATTCTACTTTCTTCTGAGCATTCTCTATTGTCCTTCCAAGAATCCCTGAAGTTATTGGGGTTCCATCATCTAGTCCAACTTGGGACATTAGCATTTGCATTCTTTCTCCTCCAAAGAGTCGCATCAAGTCATCTTCAAAAGAAACATAGAAACGAGATTCTCCAGGATCTCCTTGTCTTCCAGATCTTCCTCTTAACTGGTTATCTATTCTTCTGGATTCGTGTCTTTCAGAGCCAATGACATAAAGTCCTCCTAATTCCTTCACACCTTCCTCAAGAGCAATATCTGTTCCTCTTCCTGCCATGTTGGTAGCGATGGTTACAGCCCCTATTCTACCAGCTTCTGCTATAATCTTAGCCTCCATTTCATGGTATTTAGCATTCAGGACGTTATGTTTAATCCCCTCTTTAGAAAGCATCTTAGAAAGGACTTCCGACTTCTCTACCGATGTAGTCCCCAATAGTATTGGTTGCCCTTTTTCATGGTGTTCCTTTACATCTTCCACAATAGCTTGGAATTTCCCCATAACAGTTCTGTAAACAACATCGTTGTGATCTTTCCTGATAACAGGCTTATTAGTCGGAACAACGATAGTGTCCAGCTTATATATGGAAGCAAACTCTTCTGCCTCAGTTAAAGCTGTAGCTGTCATTCCAGAAAGAAAATGGTAGAGTCTAAAGAAGTTCTGCAAGGTTATTGTTGCCATAGTCTTAGATTCTTTCTTAACCTCTACTCCCTCTTTTGCCTCAATTGCTTGGTGAAGACCTTCGCTATATCTTCTACCTTCCATTGCACGACCAGTAAATTCGTCAACGATTAAAACTTCCCCATTGCGAACTAGGTATTCATCATCTCTTTGGTATAACTCTTTAGCTTTAAGGGCATTATCTAGATGGTAGGCTAACTGTCCATTTTCATAGATATTCTCTACTCCTAAACTTTTCTCTACAGAATCTATACCCTCTTCTGTTAAAGAAACTGCTTTGGCTTTCTCGTCCACAATGTAATCTTTCTCTGGCTGAAGAGATTTAACTAAAGAAGCAAATCTCTTGTAAAGGTCATTAGCAGTATCTGAACTTGTAGAAATAATTAAAGGAGTTCTGGCTTCGTCAATAAGGATAGAGTCGGCCTCGTCTACTATTACAAAATATCTTGGTCCCTGGACTCTTTCTTCTAGACTCCTTGCCATGTTGTCTCTAAGATAGTCAAAACCGAATTCATTGTTAGTCCCGTATACAACATCACATGCATAAGCTTCTTTTTTTGAACACTCCAAAAGATTTGCACCACTCATATGGTCATACTTAAGTCTTCCTTCTTTCTCAGCTTTAGCATCTCTTCCCTTTATAAGCTCTTTTGCCTCGTCCCCCTTTAGCTTAATAGCTTCTTCGTCAGAGACAAACCTGTATTGCTTTCCAGAGTTAATAGCTCCTACCGTCACTCCAAGGGCATCAAGGATATGACCGTTCCATTCTGCATCTCTTCTAGCAAGGTAATCATTGACTGTAACTAAGTGAGCACCTCTTCCTGTTAGAGCATATAGGTATAATGGGAGGTTTGCTGCAAGGGTCTTCCCTTCTCCTGTAAACAGCTCAGCTATTTTGTTGTCAAAGAGGACATAACCTGCAAGTAGCTGAACATCAAAATGTCTATGTTTTGCTACTCTGTTAGAAGCTTCTCTAGCAACAGCAAATGCTTCGGGAAGTATTTCATAGAGTCTTTGTTTTTCATCATTTAATCTCTCCTCTAACTCGGTGTCACTTAGATTAGTAAAATCTTCTCTACAGTTTTCTAAATCCACCTTAAGTTTTTTTCTAAAACTCTCAGTCTTTCCTCTTAGTTGCTCATCTGTAAGTCTAGAAGTTTTTTCTTCTAGAGAATTAATTTCATCTACGATTGGTTGAATTTTATTTAATTGTTTCTCGTTTGAGTCAAAGAGATTTTTTAGTATGTCAAGCATGTTTTCTTGTCAAAAGTAATCCTTTGATTATATATCATTTTGTTTGAATTAAGAAAATTTTCATTCTACCCCTATATATTAGGGAATATATGGCTAAGTATTTCCTAAAGGTCTCTTTGACTCTTCTGTTTTTAACCCTGTTGAAGAATATTGTCTTTGCAGAAGTAAAATTAATCAGCCCATATAACGGAGAAATACTAGAGGATAGAGTTGTACATTTTAAATGGGAGAATACTGATCCCAATACCGAGTATGTCTACCAACATGTTAGATACCTTAACGAGAGGTTAGATGATGCAAGAGTTAAAGTACCTGTTGACAGCAATGAGGAATTTACATGGGGTCTCCTAGATAACCAAATATGTTTTTGGGAGGTAAGATACCAACCTAAAGAAACTTTTGAGGGTTATTACAATTACAAAACAGATATATTTGTGTTGGGGGTTAACAAGGAAATTCCAGATTGGGCTTGGGATTTACTAGATGAATATAATGATCTCCCACAAGAGGAAGAGATGGATGAAGATATTGTAGTTGAAGAACCAGAAAAGATACCTGAAGAAATGAAGGTCTCTAAAGAAGAAACTCCACAAGAAGAAGTGAATGAGAATAAAAAAGTGGTTGTCCCTAAGGTAGAACAGAAAACAAAGGATGTAGGAATTAAAAAGAGTATACCTAAAAAGATACCCACTAAACCTTTAGTTTCTCAGAAACCTCTTGTCCAAGAAGAAGACTACAATTGGAATATTAAAAATTCTTCTGTTCTTGGAATAACCCAAAATAAGAAAGAATCTACAGAAGAAATCCTCTGCAAGTTTAAGCATTACACGGGTAAAAAATCTCTTGAAAAAGTTTTTTGCAACACCACAGATATTAAAATTACAACAGAAGAGTCCTATCCCTTCTTGGATGAATATTCCCTCTACATTCAAGGTGAGATTGAAAGAAATATAAATATACAGATAGACACATATGATTGTGTATTTAATATATTAAAACTAGATAGTTGGTTTAAATGCAATGAGAAATTCTTAGAGAGTGAAATTATTACAATCCGTCCACATATGTTTTTTGGGATATCTCAAAACGGTTCTAATATTCCAATAAGGTCTTTCTTTCTAGAAGGGGACTCTTTCAAATTGCTAGCTGGATATACACGAAACAAAGAAAATTTAAAACTAACACATACATACAGAATAATAAATGGAAAATACAATATATTTTATGACCTTAAAACAGAAATCCCTCTTAATACAAAAGATATCTCAGAGGAACAATCAGAAAAGAATACTTTCAAACCATTTACATTCCCTTTCAACAAAATAATAGGAGTCACACAATGGTATGGTTTTACTGACTACCAGAGTCCACATACAGGTATAGACTTTGGTGCTACAAAAGAGAAGGTTATATCAGTCGGGAATGGCGAAGTTGTTGGGAAAGGATGGGATAGCTACTATGGAGAGTGTTTGTCTGGGGGAAACTTTTTAAAAGTAAAATATCCCAATGGCACGCACACAACATACTTTCATCTCGAGGACATGTATGTAAATACTGGTGATTTAGTTAAGCAAGGACAGATTATTGCAAAGAGCGGAAATACTGGAGCATGGAATTGCCAACCACTAGCTTACCATCTGCATTTTGAAACCAGGCTTAATTCTAGCTACAACTCGCACACAAATCCTGTTCCCTACATAAATGTGGACTGGAATAAGGTTCCAACCTTAGGTACTAAATATAATCCTGGTCGACTAAGTGGAGAAAATCCACATCCAGGGAGATGATTTAATTTAATACTGACTTCTTAAAATTAAAAATGTTAAAAGGTTTTATCCTTAAAATAACGTATATACTACTGAGCCTTATACTTCCATTCTTACCTAACTCAATACAAGAGGAGGTTATGACGCAGAGAGAATTTAGAGAGATAGAAAATATCACAAACCCTCAACAAGTGATTTGGAGAGATGATAATAGAATTCTATTTGTCCTTGAAAGCAATCTTCTAGAATACAACATAGTTGAGGATACTCTACTAGATATTGGGGAGAGAAAACCCAACCAATTTGTTGGAATTAGTAAGGATGATGAGATTATCCTCTGTGATATTGAACACTACATGATTTCTTCCCATGATGAATTCTCTACTAAGTTTAAGGTAGAGATTCCCAAGGAAAAGAAGAAGGAGCTATATTTCTTTGAGACTATACGACCAGTCTATATAAACGAAGAGAGAATAATAGCAATAACTGCATTAGATTTTTTAGAAAAGAATTATTACAGAATAGATATTGAAAGTGGTGAGAAAAAACAGATTACACCTCTTAAGAAAGTAAAAAGGAGAATTTTAATTCCTAAGGAGGTTCAGTTTAAAAAAGCATATATTAGAAATAAAGATAGGTATGTAGTGGAGGATATCTTTGGAAATATTTATTTGGTTACTAGAGAGAAACTTCTATAAACTCCGACTCCTCTTCAAAAACCTCCTGCATCCATTCTGGTTCTGGTATAAACCAATCTGTAGGGACATTCGCAAAAAAGTAAGCATAGTTACCCAGCAAGAAAATTGTTATTAGAGAACCCAAAAGAATATTAAAAACTTTGGTGTTTTTAATCTTAATAAAATACTTACTAAATATTACATACCCCATTCCTAAAACAGGGAAGATATATCTTCCTTGAAGACCTAAGTCCATCCAGTCTGTCCTCATGTATGCCTTGTAATTAACGTAATAAGCAACAACTAAGACATAAGAAAGAAATATAAAGCCCAACGCCTTATCTTCTTTAGAAAAGCTCTTCCTGTTCTTAAAAACCATATACAAACCAACAAAGAAGAATAAGAAATAGAATGGCAAGTACTCATACCTCATAAATAGAGATCTGTCCCCCATAATCCCAAATATCTTCTTTGACATCTCTACTCCCCAGTAAGGAAGATACCGAAAAGGGTCTATTCTCTCTCCACTCAGTACTAGCTGAACAGCCTCTATGATTCCTCCATCAAATATGGTTGGGATTTTATACATACTTCGAACAAACACTCCGTTCTCCATACACTGGTCATATGTTAAAACCTGAGTACAACTTGGCCCCAACTTCCCAAACATGATTATATTAACCCCGTACACATTAAAATTTAATATAACTAAGAAAAAGAAACCTACAGTTAATAAAATATTGGGTAATGTTAAAAACTGCTTAAAATATTCCTTCTTTAAAATCTTGTTCCTGAAAATAACTACTGCCCAAACAATAAACAATATAAGTGCTAAAGGAAGCACACTGTTCTTTGTTAAAGTCCCTAAGAGAAGAAATATAAAGATGAAAAGGGAATGAGAAAGTTTCTTTGGTTCCTGCAAAAACCTAACTAAGAAATATATTGCTGCTGTAGATAACAATACGGTTAGGTTATCGTAATTAATAGAAGAGGAAAGAAATACAAACATAAGGGTATTAGATAACAAAAACACAGGAAGTATCTGTCCCCATTTATTTTTTATTAATCTCTTAGATATTAAATATACCAATATTAAAGTCCCAACAGCAGTTAGAACATTACTTAATCTTAATACCGTTACCTCGTCTAAGTTAAAGGTCATTTCGTTCAGATTTAATATCCTTCCATTAATCCAAAGAGATAAATAAGGGATCCTAGTAATATCTCTCCACTGGTATGTCTCTGGTGTGTTCTCTGGTATACCTAATGTCTTAGAATATGCTTGAGATACTTCGAGGTGGTAATAAGAGTCGGGGGAGACACCCATTCTAAGGTTTAGTGCAAGGTATGTAGAGAATACAAGGAATAACAAAATGGTTACACCCAATAACATCTTTGGGGCTTTTTTGTTTTTTATAAATTTCTTGAATAAAGTCATTCGAATATAGGGATTATACCAGTCTAATAAGCTTTAGACCACCCTTAAGTAAAGCTAAAGAAGCCTAGACAGCACAAATACAATAATGAAGATGTTTACTGCAACCTTTAGAAATATACTAACGAAAACCCCTATTAATGACCCTACTCCAGATTTAAAAGCTTCATTTAACTCTTTATCTGCAAATATTAGTTCAAAAAGGGTAGCCCCTATTAAGGGTCCTAGAACAAAACCAATAAAGTTACCAATTATAAAACCAAATATTCCACCTAATATCGCTCCTAGCATTCCCCATTTACTCCCTCCCATCTTTTTAGCACCTAATGCAGCTACTATGTTGTCTATGAAGGTAGATAGAATTGCTACAAAAAAAAGAATTATGAGGAATAGGGGACTTATTTTTTCAAAATCGGTATAGAAGGCAAGTACTACTGTAGAGATATATACAAACCATATACCTGGGAAATTAAAGATGGTTAGAATTAATCCTGTTAAAGCGAATATGCCCACAACTATATAAATTATTATT
>DAOTFQ010000018.1:0-8720 GCA_035446665.1 Candidatus Dojkabacteria bacterium
TGAAGCAAACTGACCCAGCACTAGAAATTAATCGTCTTGCTAGAGAAATCTACAAGTCCTTGACTGGAAAAGAAGTGAGAGAATAAATATGGGAAAAACTACGGTACGAATTCCAATTGGTGTATTTTCTGATGGATCTGGATGGATTTCAGCGGTGAACGCAACAAAAGGGATGGTCCTGATGAACGGAGGAAGTGTTCATAAAGCCAAATATGCAGCGGTCCATGGAGGCTGGGGGAACCACGTTGGGTGGGATACTACAGACAGAACAGGTTCGGGAGATTGGGTCTCGAGGGCGTGGGACAACTTGTCTGGTAGTACTTGGTTTTATCGCAATTGGTTTGATTACAACGCTTCGACCGGTAGCTATTCTGCCTGTTCCTCCCATCCGAATCCATGGTTAACTCAGTCCGAGATGGCGGATCTGCTCAATGCTTACAAATACTTGCTTAAAGTCGAAAGTGACGATAGGCTTATCTCTGTTGATTTCCCTATCTGTTTCAAGAATGTTTGTGTGGGGGGAATTTGTGGTTATAATTCGAATCCTTATAGTGTCGCAGAGCTACGTTCATTGACACCCAATCCAGTGACCTCTATTTCTAAAGTGGTAACATTAAATTCAGGAGGCTCAACAAGTAAAATCATATTCTATACAGATGTAGGGGTTTTAGAGGTCCCCGCCGGAGATTTTAAGAAAGTCTTTAGTTTAAGAGCTCCAGGTCATTATAGTATTCCTCAAAAAGATTTTGCACACTTCAATATTGTTATGAAATAACAATAGGGTATAGGGATAGTCTTTTATATATGTTATTATTATCATATGGCAAAGAGATAAAACCCCAATCTAATTCCAAAAAAGTTTAGAAATTTAGGTAAAACCTTTACAGAGAACCTAACCAATAAACAAAATCCCTACTTTATACCATTCCCTAAAGACCTGTCCTTCTACGGGAAAGAAAAGGAAGAACAAGTAATACTAGTAGTAAGATCCCATTGGATAAAATACCTACCCTTTGTAGTAGCATCCTTCCTTATATTATTTATCCCATTCATATTTGCTCTGCTAGATACAACCTTTTCAGAAAATATTCTCCTGTTTTTGGCTTTCTTCATACCATGCTTAACATTATCCCTTAGTGTAATTGTGTATGCATTTGTAAAATGGTTTTACAATGTAAACATAATTACAGACAAGAGAATAATAGACCTAGATTTCACATCTGTTGCATCTCACAGCCTTTCCGAAGCTAGATTGGAGAGAATAGAGGACATTACACACAAACAACTCGGTCTTGTTGGAAGCCTCTTTGATGTAGGAACAGTCTATTTCCAGACCGCAGGAGCTACTCCCGAAATAGAGTTTGATACCATAGGTAGCCCAAGAGTCATACAGGATATCTTGTATGACCTATTAGATTCTAAAAAGAAGGGGGACATATAATGGATACAATGGAAATATTAAAACAATTAGAATTTGGAGGAGAAATATTCTCCTTAGAACTACTCTCCATTCTCAAAATCCCAATAATATTCATCCTCATAGGAAATATCCTCTTTGCAACATTCCTTTCCCTAAGAGTTAGGATATTGTCAGACACATACAAAACCCCAAGAAACAAAACGATAAAACAGATGATGGCAGTGCACATGATAGCAGTAATAGTAGGCACTTTACTTTCATTGTTGTTTGTAATTCTTACATAATATGAAAATAATAGCTAAACAATATATATCCAACAACAGGGATAAAAGCTCTTACACCTCAATATTCAAACACTACTACGAGAAGAGCGAAAAGAAGATCTCTAAAGAAGGAGACATCTATGCTCTACTAAATATCCAAGCAGAAAGAGATATAAATGTAGAAAGAGTTGCAAAATTTGTTTGGGATAGCATAGTAGATGGCTATCTCTATTCCATATCTGAAACCACAAACGAATCACTAAAAGACTCCATAAAAGCTGGAGTAGAAAAAGTAAAAGAACTAATTAAACATGACAAAGAATTAGAAAAAACGGGCATAGATGTAAGCTTTACCATAGTCCTTGCAAAACAAGAGGGCATCTATGTAGGCCTCTTCGGAGAAGGAGATATCTTTAGTTTCAAAAATGGAAACCTAGTAAATATCTCTAACATACTAAAAGAGAAAAATGCTAATACTGCAGGAATCGCATTAGGAAACGAAGATCTTCTAATGGTTTCCTCTGCAGGATTATTACAGGAATCTCTCCCTGAACTGTCTCGTTCTAAAGATGAGAGATCTCTGTGGAAATACCTCTCAACTTTAGGGGAAAAGTTAGAAGGGACTGAATCTCTTCTGTATCTTGTCCAGGAGAAAGAGGAAAAGAAGAAGGAGGAATCAGTCCAGGAGAAATTACCAGTAAAGGTTAAAAAAGAGCCCCCTGAAGTTGTTGAAAAAGTAAAAGAAAGCACAGAAAAATTCCTTAAACCAATTAGTAAGATTAAACACATTAAAAAGGGAGATGGTCAAACAACGCTACAAGATTTTGGAGACAAACTTAAAGCAAAGCAGAGGATAAATGAGGCTAAAGTCTTTATAGAGGGAATCTGGGAGAAAGTATTACCTTTCTTTAAAAAAGTCGGAGCATTTCTCTCAGAGAAGTTCTCTAATTTACAGGAGAAGATATCTCAAAAATTCGGAAGAAAGAAGTGGTACAAGAGAATGGCTTCTAAAGTTTCAACAATGGGGGGAAGAAAACAGAATAGAGGAATTCAAGGAATGAGGATAGATAGTTACAAACAAAAGGATTTAAGGAGTCAAAGATTTAAACTACTAGGAATGGCCATTGTAATAATTGTTCTCTTGGTATTGGGTATTAACTTCACTATAAAGACAAGGGAGGCTAGAGAGATTAGTGCGATGGCAGAAGAGTCATTTACTAAAGTAGAGGACCTAATAAAGAAGGTAGAAGATAATTTCTCAGTAGATAAAGAAGCTTCAGAGACATACCTCTTCCAGGCAGAGAAGGCTTTGGAGGAAGTCCCAGAGGGCCTAAACGAAGAGGACACTACAAAATATAATGAGTTAAAGGATAGAATATTAGAGCTGGGAGATACCTTATACAAGAGAATCGGGGTGGTGGAAAAAGATTCAAGACTAGATACTTTCCTAGACACAAGGCTTGCATTTGGAGAAGGATCAGATGTTAAAGATATAGCTATATATAAAGACAGATACGAAAATGAATATCTTGTTGCTGCAGATGCTGGGAGATCTACAATATACAGGGTTTCTCTTTATGACAAAGCTGTTAAGGCTCTCCCAGACATAGAAGCTCTTGTTAAAAAGCCGAGATTTGTCTATGTAGGTAATAACGGAGTTTATGTATATGACCAAGAAGAAGGAATGTTAAAAGCACCTTTTGACGAAGAGGGCTGGTTTAGTTCCTTCGTAAAATTGTCTGGATTGGATGTCAGCGACATTCGTTCGGAAGAGATAGCTGCCATGGCGGTTTGGACTGAAAATGACAATGTATATTTCCTTTCTCAAGACAGAGTCGCATTCTTAAGATCAACCGCAGCATATGGAAACAGCTACGGCCTTCCTTACGAATATTTCTCTGTCGAAGAGATGGCAACCTCCACAGATATGGTCGCGGACATAAGCATTTATTTCGTTGTTCCTGAGGAACCATACATACTTCGTTTTAACTACAATTTCTTTGAGTCCAGATATATAGAAGCACCATTGGGAGTTGTGGGTTTTGATGGAGACTATGGAACCCCCACAAAGGCATTCACGGGGGATTCTCTGGATCATCCTCTCTATGTTTTTGATTCCGAAGGAAGAAGATTTCTTCAATTAGAAAAGCCAATAGAGGCTGGAGCAGATATAAGGCATCCAGATAAAGTCTCTCTTCTTAGTCAGTATATATATAGAGGAGAAAAGGACTCAACTTGGTCAGATGTAAGGAATTTTGTAGTAAACAACAATGGATCTAATATGTACATTCTAGACAGATCAATTATCTGGAAGTTGGTCTTGTAGTATAATTAGGGGATGAGGATTAAGAACAAAAAGGCATTTTTCAATTACGAAATATCAGATCCATTCGAAGCGGGGATAGCTTTGACAGGTGCGGAAGTAAAATCTGTTAAATCCGGGAGGGCAAATCTTTCAGATGCTTATGTAAAAATTATAGGTGGAGAATTGTGGTTAGTTAATGCAGATATCCCTCGCTACAAGTATGATGGGAGTGAAAACTATGATTCTAGAAGATCTAGAAAGCTATTAGTTAAAAAAAGCGAAATCATAGCTATAGATTCTAAACTTAAACAAAAAAATCTTACACTTCTTCCATTATCTGTGTATACTACTAGAGGAAAGGTAAAGGTAGAAGTCGGATACGGAAAGGGGAGAAAACAGTATGAGAAGAAAAGAAGAGAGAAAGAAAGGGATTTAGATAGGGAGCTTATGTACCAAAAGCGTAAATATATGGTATAATATTATAGGTTATGAATGAGATAGAGAAACAGCCAAAACCAGGGACAGGAGTAGAGCAGGTACGAGAAGTTTTACCTCCTACGTCAGTTGAAGAATTAAATCCTCCTCAGGAACCAGTTGCTTCTGAGGGTTTAACACCTCCAGTTTCTGTAGATGCAGAGACAGAAGCTACCCCTAAAGTAGGACAAACAGGACCAAGACTAAGTTATGGTTTCCCTTTAGGACAGAACTCTAATGGAGAAGATCCTGCGAATATTGTTGCAGAAAAGATTCAAGGGCTACCTCCTAGAGAGTAATATTTCAAGACTTTAATGTTTCTATTATATAGGCTCGGTAAGCTAATCTTCTTTTGTGTTATACTTTTCTAGTATGTCTAACACAGATAATTTATATTCACAGGTTATTGGACCAACGAAACCAGAGATTGAAGTTGGTTCTACAGTACAGTACCCTTCTAATACTTATGAGGAATATTATGGTGAAGACAAAATAAACATCCCTTGGGGTTGGATAATCCTTTTTTTCATCTTGGTTGTAGCCTTAGTAGGAGGTTTTCTTTATGCTAAGAAAAAACTCAAGAAAAAAGATAGAGATGAGAAATCTATGGAAGGAGTCCTTATGGAGGTTCGTGTTCCTAGGAACAATGAAATAGAGATAGGAGTTGCAGAGAAAATGTTTGCTAACCTATATGGTATAGGTGGAAAGGGAGAAGGGCTAGCTGAGAATTTTAGTGTAAATAACAGTGTTAGTTTTGAAATGGTTGGTCTCCCAGGAGAGATAAGGTTTTTTGTCCATGCTCCTAAGAAACTTGTAGATCTGGTTGAAAAGCAGATACTTGGTTCTTACCAAGATGCAGATGTAGCAGTAGTAGATGAATACAATATCTTTGCTCCAAATTCCGAAGTAGAGTATGCCCAGCTTGGACTTGACGAGGAGCCTTACTGTCCAATTAGAGTTGCAGAAGATTTCACAGGGGATCCTATGGCAAATGTTCTAAGTACACTGAGTAAAATGTCTCAGGGGGAAGGTGCTTTGGTTCAATTAGTAGTTTCTCCAACTAATAATAACTGGCAAAAGAATGGAGAGAAGTTTGTACAAAAAGTTCAGAACAACAATTCAGATCCTGAAAAGAGTAAGATAAATGTCTCTCAGGAGAAGTTAGAAGGAATAAGCAAGAAGGTTTCTAAACCTGGGATGATGGCAGAAATAAGGATTGTTACAAGTGCTCCACAGAAAGCGATAGCGAAGATGCACTTGGATAATATAATTAGTGCTTTCGATCAATACAGTAATCCAGGCATTAACAGGCTAAAAAAGAGGAAAATTCCAAGGAACAAGAAGAAAAGTTTCCTTTATGATGTTGTTTACAGAAGGACACCTCAAGATGAGGGGACAATATTTAACTTAGAGGAATTAGCAGCACTCTATCATTTCCCCAACAAGGATGTCTCTACACCGAATATTAAGTGGTTACTTTCTAAGGAGCTGATAGCTGACAATGATATTAGTTCAGATATAAACTCGAAGGACACTATATGGGTAGGTAATAACTATTTTAGAGGGAAGAAGAAAATTATCTGCTTTGAAAGGGACGATAGAAGGAGGCATGCTTACATTTTAGGACAGACGGGTACAGGTAAGTCTTGGCTTATGGTCAGGATGATGATGCAAGATATCTATAATGGAGATGGTTGTGCATTTATAGATCCTCATGGTCAGGCTGCTGAAATGTTGCTGGAGAGGATTCCAGCGGATAGGGCAGAGGATGTGATCTACTTTGATGCAGGGGATTTTGAAAGACCTTTTGGTATTAATATCATGGAATATTACAATGAGCAACATAAGCATCAGATTGTAAACAGTTTTATTGCACTCCTTATTAGGTTGTTTGATCCACACAATCAAGGATATGCTGGTCCAGCCTTCCAGCAGGCTGTTAGAAACTCTATGTTGACGGCTATGTCTAAAGAGGACTCCACACTCATCGAGGTTGTTAGAATCCTTCAAGACGAGGAGTGGGTTATGAGTCACTGGCTTCCATTGATCAAGGATGATTTGGTTAGAAGGTATTGGACAGATCAGGTTGCAAAGACAGATCAGAAGACAAAGTCGGAATCTTTAACATACTTTATCTCTAAGTTTGACAAGTTTACAACAAATCTTGCTATTAGAAATATTATTGGTCAATCTCAATCATCTTTTGATTTTAGAGACATAATGGACAATGGCAAGATTCTAATAGTAAATCTCTCTAAAGGGAAAATAGGGGAGGAGAATATGTCGTTCCTAGGTTTATTGCTTGTGCAGAAGATGCTTGCAGCAGCGCTTAGTAGAGAGGATGTCCCAGAAGACGCTAGGAGGGACTTCTTCTTTTATGCAGATGAGTTTCAGAATTTTGCGACAGAAGAGTTTAATTCTATTCTTTCTGAGGCTAGAAAGTATAGACTTAATCTTACACTGGCGCATCAATATATAGGGCAGCTCCCTGAGGATATTAAAAATGCTGTGTTTGGAAATGTAGGGTCTTTATTCATAGCTAGGTGTAGTGCGGAGGATGCGGAATTCTTAGAGACTCAATTTGAATCCTATATAAGTGCTATGGATATGGTAAATCAGGGGATAGGCCATTACTATGTAAAACTTCTAACTAGAGGTTCATATCCTTCCCCGTTCTCTCTGGATGCTCTGTATGGGCCAGCTTATCCAGATTCAGGGTTTAACTTACCTGTGAATAAGGAGGTAGGGGGGATTATTAAACAGATGTCTAGGATGAAGTATGGTAGAGATTTAGCGGTCGTAAATGACGATATTAGAACTAGGTCTCAGTTAGACAAAAAGGGAGAACCACCACAACCTCAGAATGCAGGTTTCCCTCCGATGGGCTTCTAAAAGGGCAGATATTCTGGTAAAATCTTCTAGTCTTGGGAATATAGCTCAGGTGGTTAGAGCGCGGTTCTTATAAAGCCGTGGTCGGTGGTTCGAGTCCACCTATTCCCAGTCTTTTAATCTTTTACACAGGACTATTAGTTTTCACTAGGAATTTGTTTCAGGGCGGGAGACTAAAGTGCTTTCAAACTCTTATCTTCCTCTTTCTGCATCTTCACAAGATTAAGATACTTCTCAGTAGTAGATAATCTCTTATGTCCAACCAGTTTGGAGACTGTCACTAAACTGACCCCGTTAGCCAAATGGTGCGCTATAAAGGTATTCCTTAAATCATTGACCTTTGCATTTTTAATTCCTGCCTTTTCAAAAGCTTTATCTATTGTGGTTCTAATATTTCTTATTAAAAGGGGTTTCCCATTCTTTGTTATAAAGATAGTGTCATCTTCGGTTTCTGGTCTGACCTGAATATATTCATCTAAGGCTTTCTTTGCAGATTTATTCAAAGGAACTTTCCTTGCAGGATGACTGTTTGCAGCCTTGATATAGAGAAAGTCAATTCTTCCATTCTTAGATTTTCGAATATCATCTAATGTTAGAGCAGCTAGTTCCCCAATCCTTATTCCTGTTTGAAGCAAGATCTCCACAATAGAGTAGAGCCTTATATCAACTCGACTAACATCCCTCAAGGCTCTATATTCCATCTCTGTTAGAACCCTAGGAGGTTTAGTTTTAAATTTGGGATGAGCTAATTTCTCTGAGGGGTTATCTTTTATGGCACCTGTCTCTAGTAAATATTTAAAGAAAGTTCTTGTACTGTTAATTTTCCTAGATACGCTTTTTGGGGTGTAGTTATTATCCTGTAGATTTTGCTTATATTTCTCTAAGTCCTCTGTTCTCACGTCCTCTAGTGAGGAAAGGGCATTTTTGGAAAGAAAGTTTAAGAGTTGCTCAATATCTTTTGAGTATGCTATTATTGTGGATTCAGCCCTACCTTTTGCCTTTAAATCGTCAACAAATGCATCTCTCCTCTCTCCAAACTCCGGATTTTTTATCTCTGACACCTCTATTAAAAATCTAATATTATATATATTAGGCAGGTATATAGAAAAATTATATCATCAAGGTGCTGCAAGAGCAATAATAAAACTATATGGGACTTTTGAACTATTGAGGGTATCTTGTTAGTATTAAATACTTATGGAAACAATTGTTTACAAAAACCAGGGGATACAGCAGAGTAGGAAGAAGAGTTCTCCTTCTATTTTTAACAATGCAATAACGAGAGTACTTTTTCTAGGTGTCTCTATCTTTCTTCTTTATAATGTGGCTCACTCTATAGATATAACTATTCAAAAATTAAATATATTGC
>DAOTFQ010000019.1:0-8702 GCA_035446665.1 Candidatus Dojkabacteria bacterium
TGTCACTACAGAGTGGCTTAAGTTGCATATGCGAGAGTCTGAAGTGATAATGAGGAAGCTTGCAAAGCATCTTGAAGAGGACGAAGAGCTTTGGGGTTTGTCTGGTCTTCTTCATGACATAGATTATGATTATGTCAACAAGGATCCAGATAGGCATGTTGTAGAGTTTGACAAGATCTTAGAGACGGAGGGTATTAAGGTGGGAGAGGAAATTCCTGAGGAGATGTATCATGCGATTAAGGCTCATTATGAAGAGAATCCAGCAATAGAACAAAAAAGAGAAAGTAAACTAGATTATGCTCTTAGTGCGGCAGAAAATCTTAGCGGTTTCTTAGTAGCTTGTGCTTTAGTCCAGCCAGATAAGAAGATTAGTAGTGTGAGGGTAGATAGTGTTCTTAAGAAATTTAAGAAAAAGGATTTTGCTAAGGCTGTGAATAGGGATTTAATATATGATATTGAAAAGACAGGATTATCTTTAGAACAGTTTGTAAAGATTTCTTTAGAGAGTATAGATGAAATTAGTGATGAGATTGGGTTATAATACCTTCTACGGGGTGTAGTTCAGATGGCTAGAACGCTTGCATGGGGTGCAAGAGGTCGCTCGTTCAAGTCGAGTCACCCCGATTTTCATTTTTACGGGGTATATTCTTTTGTAATGAGAAACAAAAAGGAAAAATTCCAAGAATTAAAAACTTTTAACAATGTTTTTGAATGGGATACCAAAGGTGTTAAAAAAGATTTGAAGAAACTCTTCAAACAAAGAAAAGAAGTAGTCTTAGAACTAGGTTGTGGTAAAGGGGAATATACAGTTCAATTAGCGAAGAGGTATCCTGAGAGAATTTTTATAGGAGTGGACATCCAAGGAGAGAGAATGTGGAAGGGAGCTAAACAGGCTATTGAAGAAAACATTTCTAATGCATACTTTCTAAGAACACAAATAGAGAATATCCAAGAATATATCCCAAAGAAAAGTATTACTGAAATCTGGTTAACATTTCCAGATCCATTTCCTAAAGATAGACAGGTAAAAAAGAGATTAACTTCTCCTAGGTTTCTAGATATGTATAAAAAAATCTTAAAGAGGGGTGGGGTAGTTAACCTAAAAACAGACTCACAATCTTTGTATGAATATACCCTTGAACAAATAGAGGAGAGAAAAGCGAAGATCTTAGAGAATCAGAGAGATATTTACAAAGAGGGGGATATAGAGGATGTTACAGATATTCAAACCACCTTTGAAAAGAAACACTTGGAGAAGGGTAAGACTATTAAATATCTAAGAGTCTGTTTGGTATCTACTAATACTTATTAATCATGGATATCAGATCATAACCTCCTTCAAAGTCTATGAGGTAGGCTTGGACTTTGCGAGCTATCTTCTCAAGATGCTTTTCTCTCTCTCCCTCATTCTCTGCTGGAAGCAGATGTGCAATATAGTAGAGTGCTTGTTCATAGCCAGTAAGCCCATTTATTTGTGAAGGATTATCTGTCGTTATCCTCCCTGCAAGAGTTCCAACGGCTATTCTTCTTATCTTTGCTTGGAATCTTTCATCGTCAAAATCATAGTCGTAATACTCTTCCCAATATTCGTCATCATAATCGTCTATATCATCCTCATCAAAATATTCTTCCTCCTCCTCATATATCTCTTTGTAAAAATCCGCATTAAAGATATCTTCCTTACTTATTAAGCCATTCTCTAAATCTTTCTGCATAAGTGCTACCTGTATCCTTATCCCGGCCCTCACAAATTCTAGATTGAATACCTCATCCATATATTCCCCTACCTCGAGCATTATTACTTGATCTAGGCCAGATAGGTCATTCTTGGTAGATCGATTGTCATCTGTAATAATATTGGAAAAGACTAGGGGGGAAATGTCGCTGACGAAGGTAAAAATTAATTCCTCTTGTTTATATTCATTGCCATTCTCGAGATTCGAGTACTCCATGTCTTCTATACATTAACTGGATGGGGCAATTCTAACATATTTGTTTTCTACTTCCCATATTTTTGTTTTGTAATATGACTGGACAAGAGAAAATTTTATGTATACAATACTGAATGCTTTAATTTAAGGCACGCTATAGGTTAGCGGAATGAAAAGAAAAGAAGCATCCGACAATTCGCAGATAAAGAAATTACCCCAGAATAAATACATTTTATTCTATGTGTTGCTATGGTTAGTCCCTCTGGTAATTATGTTAATCCGTGGGAATTTGTTTTAGTAAGAGAGAAAGAGAAATTATCCAAGTTAGAAGATTAAGGTTGTAAGTATTATCGCAACAGGTAGTTCTGCTATAGAACCACCAGCACGCAGTGAAGAGGAATATTATGAGAATCTGTTTTAGTACTATAATATTATACCTGAAAAGAGTCTTGTTCACAATATTGACTCGATATCGCTTCTTTTGCTAATATACCTAGATTAATATGTAAAAAGATTTGAATGAAAGATAAGGAGAATGTGTCTCTTAAAGAATATCTCAAAATAGCTTTTTGGAGTCTTAAGATTATATGGGAGATCTCTCCATCCCTGATGATAATAGAGGTTGTTTCTGAGATCCTTAGGAATCTTAGAACTCTTGTTAATGTCTATATTACAGCAAGACTGATAGATGAACTAATAAGGATGGCAACAACAGAGGGAACTGAAGTTACAGATTTAGTCCCATTCCTTATAATCCTACTCTTAGTTAATATCGCTTTTTCAGCCCTTCAGGAGTTGAGGCACTATTCTAGTAGTGTTCTTAGGGCTACCTCTAGAACATACTTACAAAAGATAGCTTATGAAAAATGTAATTTCCTAGGTCCACAGACTTTGGAGCTTCCAGATGTGGCGAATAATCATCAGAAGATGATGGATTGGATAAACTTCATAACAGAAATTAGTAACAATGTTGTTAGAATAATCTCATCTTTGGTGCAGACAATTATTGCGGGATTGATTCTTGTTAGCCAGGTTCCATTAGTAGTTCCTCTTATTTTGGCTATGTCAGTTGTTTACTTCTTCCAGAGAAGATATTACTTTAAGAAAGACTTTGAATGGCAAACCAGTGACGAACATCTTATGAAGAGGAGAAAGAGTTACTGGACGTCAGCCATGTTAACAGAGCCTAGGAATATTGGAGAGATATCTATTACTGGTGCTTTTAAATATTTGGATAATATCTTTAACAAATTCTTTAGCTATTACAATAAAGGTTATGCCAAGATAATGAAGGATTCTTCTCTTAGTGGATTTTTTCTTTCAATCTTTAGTAATGTCATAATTCTTTTTGGGTATTTACAGGTATTTGCACAACTTCTTTTACAGAAGATATCCATTGGAGATACTACTTTTTATATGAGCTCCATAAACAATTTCTACGATGGAATCCAATCCTTCTTTACTGAATTCGTGGCATTTAGAGATTTTGTTATGAAGGTTAGAGAGGTATACAACTTCTTTGAACTTAAGCCCGTTGTTGAGGATGGAAAGATAAAGCTTCCTAGATTGCAGGAGGCTCCAGAGATAGAGGTTAGGAATATTTCTTTCCATTATCCCAATAGTAAGAAGAACATCTTTGATAATTTCTCTCTAAAGATTAAGGCTGGGGAAAAAATAGCAATAGTGGGAGCAAATGGTGCAGGAAAAAGTACTTTGGTTAAGTTGCTCTCGAGAATATATGATCCACAGGACGGCGAGATATTAGTTAATGGTATCAATCTTAAGGATATTAAGCTAAATGACTGGTATAAGAATCTGGGAGTATTGTTCCAAGATTATAACTTCTATGGGCAACTTACTGTTGAAGAAAATATTTATTTAGGAAAATCTGTTAAGAAAATGGACAGAGAAAAAATGATAGAGGCATCTAAGAATGCAGATGCTCATGATTTCATTCAGAAGTATGATAAAGGGTATAAGACAATAATGAGTGAAAGATTTGAAGGAGGAATTAGGCCAAGTAATGGTCAAAGGCAAAAGATCGCAATAGCTAGATTCTTCTACAGAAATGCTCCAGTAGCAATTTTTGACGAGCCTACCTCAGCTATAGATGCAGAATCAGAGTATAGAATATTTAACAGAATATATGATTTTTTTAAGGATAAAACTGTAGTAATAATCTCTCATAGGTTCTCTACTGTAAGGAATGCAGACAGGATTATTGTATTAGATGAAGGAAAGATAGTAGAAGAGGGAAGACATGAGGAGTTGGTGAAAAAGAAAGGAAAATACTTTAGTGCCTTTACTAAACAAGCAGAGGGCTATGTAAGCTAGCCCTCTGTAAATCTCCTATCTTTCTAACGATTAGTTATTACCGTTCCCAGAGCCGTTAGTAGAACCGCTATTCCCATCTAATCCAGAAGGAATAGTTCTTCCTCTTGCTGTGGCTTCCTGAACAACTTCGTCTACTATCTCTTGATCTACCGAACCATATTTAGCTTGACCTGCGTCAATTGTCTCTAATTGCTCATCAAGAGTTTTGTCATACTCTTCTCTAACTTTTTCAATCTTTCCCTGAGAAGTACTATCACCTTCCTCATTTTGCTCTCTTACAACATTCTGTTCTACTACCTCTAATTTAGTCATAACTCTCTCTCTCTGTTGAGCCATTAACCTCAATGCTTCCTCTAATTGCTCTTCTGTTACATCGTCTCTATTTACCATCCTATCCACTTGTTCTTGTCTTCTTGCCAATATCTCTTGCTCTAATTCGACCTCAGCTACCTCATCAAAGGTTAATGCCCTTTGCACATCGTCAGCAATTTCTTGAACTGGAAATAGTGGATCTGCAGGTGTAGCAGCATAGGCCTCCTTAACTAACAAGTAACCTCCACCACCAAGGATGACCCCAATGGAGAGGATGATTCCTAATACTTTGCTCATATAACTTTACTTTTAAAAATAATACAGATACTATTAATATACCATCTGAGTATTTAAATTCAAGGTGACCGCCAATATGAGAAACAAGTTTTTAATGTTGTTTTCGTTTTTAATATTTCTTCTCTTTTTAGTTTCTCCGACACATGCCCAAGAGGAAACAGAGGCAACCAAGGAGGAAGTAGTTGAACTGCCTGTATATACCAAAGAGGAAGTTGCAGAACACAACATTCCAAGAGACTGTTGGATGTCATTTGAGGGAGGAGTATATAATTTCTCAGATTATATTCCAGACCATGATAAATATCTGGACATAAGGGAGTGGTGTGGTAGGGATATGACTGCGGACTTTAAGGATAAAGCAGGAGAGGGAAGAGATCATAAACCTAGTAGCTACGAACTTTTAGAAGTTTACAGGGTAGGAGATCTTAAAGGAGATTTTGACCTTGTAGATGCCCAAGTTATTGTAGATGATGTGATTGTAAATACTCAGGAGGAAGAAGAAGTTAAACCCTCTTCTAATTACAATCTTGTAATACCCTTTCTTTTAACAACGATCTTGTATTGGGGTATGTATATTCTCGCTAAGAAGAAAGTTCTGGGTCTAAACGTTACTAAGTTTAATGGTTTCTGGAACACAATATTGCTTGTTACTCTTCTAATTCCTGCAATGGGTTTTGGAATATTTATGGTGATTCGAACTCAGAAACCAGAACTCTGGGATATAGATTTTGACTTTATGTATTGGCATGTTGAACTATCTCTAGTGATGGGCTTTGTAGCCATTTACCACTTCATACAAAGATTTGGTCAATATACAAACCAATTAAAGAGGAAAAGATCTGTTTGACCAGTTAGTATATATCTGTAAAAATAGATAATTAAATTTAGAAAACATTTAATATGAAAGTTGTATTAGATAAAGAGGTGTGCACAATCTGTTTCTCTTGTGTTGCTATCTGTCCTGAGGTCTTTGAAGGAAAAGATGATGGGACAGTAGATGTCAAAGATGAATACAAAGGAGTAGATATTACAGATCCAGAATTACAAGGGAAGGTGAGAGAAGCTGCGAACGCTTGTCCCTCTGGAGCTATTTCTATAGAAGAGTAGTATGGAAGATTGTATATTTTGTAAAATTGTTAAGGGGGAGATTCCTTCCTACAAGGTTTATGAGGATGAGAAAGTTTATGCCTTCTTAGATATTAATCCTCTTAGTGAGGGTCATACCTTAGTTCTCCCCAAAGAGCATTATGTCAATATATTGGATGTCCCAGAGGATCTTTATGCTTATATGAACAGAGTCGTAAAAAGGATTGCAGATAAGATACAAGAAGAGTATAAACCAGAGGGTATTTTAATAAACCAGAACAATGGGAGGAGAGCAGGACAGGAGGTAGATCATATACACACCCATATAAAACCAATTTATGAAGATACAAAAGTGTTTAGTGAAATAAATCATAGGAAACAGTTTGATGAAGAAAAAATGAAAGAGATCCAAAAGAATCTTACTCTTGATTAAAGAATTCTAAGATATCTTCCATATATTCAGTGTGTATATCCCAGTGAGTTTTACCTTCCAATGTTATAAGTTCAACTTCTTTCCCTAAATTTTTTAGAGTATTTACAAAAATTGTAGATAGCGAATAAGGAACATTTACATCTGCTGTGCCATGCCAGATCTTAATATCTATATCCTTTATCCTTGCAACTCTATCAGCATTCCATTCGTTAGATCTTGTTGTAGGAGCTAGTAGGGCTATCTTATTTACTCTCTCTGGGTAATCTGATGCGAAATTCATAGTAGGCAATCCTCCCATACTATAACCAATCATATTTACCTTATCTTTGGTATCATATCTCTCATTAATCCAGGCAATTAGATTTATATTGTCCTGTATAGACTCCTTATTTCCCCAGTTTGCACCGTGCTGGTTAGATGCAGCAAAGATGTAATCGTTTTCTGTAAAGAAAACACCATAGGTATGTAAATCTTGCATAAATTCTTCATCTGTATCAAAGCTTACCTCGGTATTAGATCCATGACTGTAAAGAATAATTGCAGGAGGATTCTTTGGGTTAATAGGTGCAGGTACTGCAATGTATGCAGGTTGTCCCTCTATGGTCTCATAAACTTCTAAATAAGGAGGTCCGTCGTAAACTTCTTCCTCCTCTTTCTCCTCCTCTTCTTTTATCTCTTCGACCTCTTCTGTTTCTTGGGGTTGGTCAAAAATTTTTACCTTGGGTTGAAGTACCGTATAAGCGAAGTATATGGGGATGGCTAACAGGGCGAGAAAAAGAAGGAATAACAAAAAATCTCGGAGATTTGGTTTTCTCTTCTCAGAAGTCAAATTACCCATAATTTATTATATTCTGTTTTACTATCTCTGTCTATTCTGTGTATAATGGTTAACTTTCAAATTAAATAAATTTTCATTCTAATTAATATGCCAAAGAGCAAAAAGAAAGAAAGCGAGAAAAAGAGAGAGGAAGTAGTCATTAACTTAGAGAGTATTGGGACACCAATAGCGATATTGATATCTGGGATTATTATAGCCACAGTAATATTCTTTGCTTCTAAAAATAACACTCCAACTACTATAGATACAGCTGAAGATAGTACTGTGGACACGACAGTAGAATCTACAGGAGAGGGTATAGGGGAATTTGAACCAGCCTCAACAACATTTGGAGATGTTCCAGTTCTAGGAGATAGGGAGACAGCAAAGGTGGCAATAGTTGAGCATAGTGAGTTTAGGTGTAGTTATTGTAAGAGGCATTTAGACGAGACTTTCCCATCTATCTTAGAGAACTATGTAGATACAGGTAAGGTTATCTATGTTTACAAAGAGTTTGCAATGTATGGTGATGATATAGCGAATGCTGCTAAGTGTGTTTACCATCTAGAGGGAACAGACATATATAAGGAGTTCCACACAAATGCATTTAACTTAGAGGATGAAGATGCTATTTATGCTCTTGCAAAAGAGGTTGGTGTTAATGAATCTGACTTTGATGCATGTTACAGTTCATCTCAATACCAGGATGAGATAGATGCAGATAAGCAGGCAGGAGCAGCAGCAGGAATACAGGGAACCCCAGGATTTGTAGTGGGTACATTTGATGATGATGGCAATGTAGATGGAGTTTTAATTCCAGGAGCATATCCATATGACTCATTTGTAGAGGTTATAGAGACTTATTTAGGAGAGTAAATTTTACTCTTAGAGGTTTTGTAAATGGAAGGAGGGAGTCTAAGACTCCCTCTTTTTATTTGTTTCCTTCTTTGTATGCTCTCGTTTGTTAGCTCTTACTTTTTCTTTGTGGTTGTTTTCTTCTTCTCTGTAGTTTTCTTTGTTGTCTTTTTCTTAGTATTTTTGTTCTTTTCTCTGTACTCTTTAGCTTCTTTATTTGCTAATTGGTAGTAACCTTTCTTCATTCTAATAACTGCACCTAATGCTACAAAGGAGAGAATCATGTTGTAGAAAACACTAACAATTGGAATTATATTCACCAATATAGTTAAGACCCTTCCAGTGAGGAATGATTTAAATGGTTGGTATCCTTTTACTTTTAGTAAACCTAAAATCTCTTTACCTATTGCTGTCTCTACCCATACCTTACCGAAGAGCATTAGGAAGAGGAGCAACCCTATTATTAACATAGCTGCGGGTGTTCCTACTATGGATATTGCAAGGATGAATAGTGGGATTGGTATTAGCATGAAAACAATAAAGCCAACAGCTAAGCTCTTAAGGAATTCATTTGTAGAGCCTGTTATTTGCTCTTGTACCTTGTATGTTTTAACAGGGGAAATACTGATTAATATGA
>DAOTFQ010000020.1:0-8649 GCA_035446665.1 Candidatus Dojkabacteria bacterium
TTACCTTCTTCATCTGTCTTTGCCGTTGTTACTATTGTAACCTGCAAACTTCTTACCTTTGTAACAGAGTTAGGATCTATTTCTATAAACACTGTGTGATCTTCTATTCCTATTGAATAGTTACCTGCACCATCAAAAGCCTTAGGGCTTAATCCCCTAAAGTCCTTGGTTCTTGGCAAAGCTATGTTTACAAGCTTGTCAAAAAACTCCCACATCTTCTCGCCTCTTAATGTTACAGATACACCTATTTCCATTCCTGGTCTTATTTTAAAAGCAGAGATTGCCTTCTTAGCCTTATTTACTACTGGCTTCTGTCCTGCTATTAAAGTTACCATTTCGACTATCTCATCGAGCACAGCCCTATTCTCTGCAGCTTCTCCTGCACCAACATTGATTACAATCTTTTCAAGAGTAGGAACCTCCATTGGATTATCATAACCCTTCTCTTTCATCATCTCTTTCTTTATTGTTTTGTTGTATTCTCCTTTTAATCTAGCCATTATTTTTTACTTTCTGATTTAGATTTTGTACTCTTCTTTACTGTGTCTTTCTTCGTAGTTTTCTTCTTTGTCTCTTTCTTCTCTTCTTTCTTTTCTGTTTCTCTCTTAACTGGTGTGCCATCTGTTATCTCTTTTCCACACTTTCTACAAACTCTTACTTTTTTATCTCCTTCCTGTTTAATACCTACTCTAGTTGGTTTATCACAGGATGGACATACTAGCATAACCTTTGAGATAGGGAATGGTTTTTCTATTGTTACTATCTCAGAAGTCCTTGTTCTACCATCTCCCTTAAGATGCCTTTTGTAGAGGTTTAAGCCTTCTACTATAACCCTCTCCTTCTTAGGATCGACGGCAACTACAGGCCCTCTTCGACCTCTCTCTTTCCCATATAATATTTTTACTGTGTCTCCTTTTTTAATATTCATAATTCTTATTTCTTTAAAGTACCTCGGGTGCTAATGAGATAATCTTGTCAAAGCCCCTCTCTTTCAACTCTCTAGCTACAGGTCCAAAAATTCTTGTTCCCTTAGGAGCCTTATTTTTAGGATCTATTATAACTACAGCGTTGTCATCAAATCTTAAGTAACTCCCATCTTTTCTTCTAATTTCTTTATGTGTTCTAACTATTACAGCCTTCATAACTTCATGCCTTTTCATTCCAGAGTTTGGTAGTGCTTTCTGAACAGCAACAACTACTATGTCACCTACAGTGGCATATCTTCTTCTGGATGCTCCAGGAATACCTATTAATTTAGCTATTCTAGCACCACTATTATCTGCAACTTTTAAGTTAGTTCCTTTTTGTACCATTTGTTATTCTTTCTTATTATTAATAACCAACCATCTTACTTTCTTAGAATATGGTTTACTCTCCCTTATTGTAACCTCATCCCCTATTTCTAAATCTTCCTCTGTGTGAGCAAAGAAGACCTTCTTCTTGTTTATGACTTTCTTATAAACAGGATGAGCCTCAAGAGTGTCCACTCTGACCTTAACGGTCTTGTCCATCTTATTTCCTACGACTACTCCATCTATCTCTCTTCTTTTTGTTGTCTTTTTGCTTTTCTCTTCCATATTCTTTTTATTTAAATAACGGGATGTATTCTATCAAGTATCCCCTTTATACTCAAGTTAAATATCTATTCTACTAACAAATTTGGTCTTCACAGAAAATTTGTGTCCTGCTAATCTCATGGCTTCTCTAGCTATCTCTTCACTTACTCCACCTATCTCTATCAGCATAGAACCAGGGGTTACTACTGCGACATAACCTTCTACATCACCTTTGCCTCCTAACATTTTGCTGTTTATAGATTTTTGTGTGTATGGCTTGTGTGGGAATATTCTAACCCAGATCTTCCCTTTTCGCTTTGTATAACCAGTAACAGCTCTTCTTGCAGCCTCAATCTCTCTTGCATTAATCCAACCGTTTTCTAAAGACTTGAGACCATACTCTCCAAAGTCTACACTATTGTTAGAGGAAGCAATCCCTCCCATTTTCCCTCTCATTTCTTTTCTGTATTTTCTTTTTCTTGGCTGTAACATAATTGCTAACTAATATATTATCTTAATCTTCTCTATCTACTTCTGTTTTGTCTCCTCGGTATATCCAGACTTTTACACCCATCAAACCCGCATCTGCTGTCTGTGCTATTTCAGAAGCATAGTCTACATCTGCCTTGAGTGTCTGAGCTGGAACTGAACCTTCTGAAACTTTCACAGTTCTTGCCTGACTTGCATTGTTAATTCTCCCAGAGACCCAAATTCTTAAACCTTTTGCTCCTGATTGCATAATTTTTTCTTTTGCATTCAAGACCAAAAACTTAGAAGGTTGTCTTCTTTCAATACCATCTGCTATTGTTCTTGCAACAATCCTTGCAGAAAGGTCTGCCTTATTTACTTCCCTTACTTTAAGTTCTACTGCAGATTGAGTCATTCTTCTTAATTCTTTCTGTAAAGCATCTATTCCTTCCCCTCCCCTTCCTATTGCAACTCCTGGTCTTGCAACAAAAGCAATGACTTCTATCTTGTTTATTCCTCTCTTAACCTGAACGCTATCTAAACCCGCATCATTCATTACTTCGCTTACTTTTTTCTTTATCATGAGATCCTCCTGCAGAAGCTTTGGGAAATCCTTTTTGCTTGCATACCACATAGAATCCCAAGTTCTATTTATTCCCATTCTTATTGCTTTCGGATGTACTTTTCTTCCCATAATACTATTTGACTTTTAATTCTAAATTAATATGTGATCTTCTTTTAATGATTACTGATACTCTACCTCTTGAAGCAAATCTCGTTCTCTTTAGAGTTCTAGCCTCATTGACCATTATCTTACTAACCACTAAACTATCTTCATCTACACTGTATAAATCTCTAGCATTGGCTATTCCAGACTGAATTGCTTTTTTAATCGTATCTGCACCTTTCTTGTTCAGTATAGAAAGGATGTCTAAAGCCTCAGGAACACTCTTCCCTCGGACGGTATCAGCAACTAACCTCAATTTCAGAGGGGATTGTGCTATATCTTTTACTTTTACTTTTACTATTTTATCTTCCATAATTTTTGTATATATTTTTATTCTTCTTCAAATCTACCTGTACTACCATATACCTTAGAGAGCTTACCCTTCTTTGCATGCCCTTTAAACTTTCTTGTCTGAGCAAATTCTCCTAACTTGTGACCTATCATTGATTCTATTACTAATACCTCTTCATGTTTTTTACCATTGTGAACAAGGAATTTCATTCCAACCATTTCTGGTGTTATTGTAGATTCTCTAGCCCATGTCTTTATAGGAGCAACATCTCCAGTAGCTCTCGCCTTTTGTACCTTCTGCATTAACTTCTCGTCTGTGTATGGTCCTTTCTTTAATGATCTAGACATAATATTTAATCAATAATTTATTTCTTAGAATAAGGCCTCTGTTTAGTCCTTCTTCTTTTAATTATAAACTTATCTGTTTTCTTGTTTTTTCTGGTTCTTGTTCCAATTCTGTTACCCCAGATATCTTTAGCCTGCCCACCTATCTGGCCTTTACCTTCTCCTCCACCGTGTGGATGCTCAACTGCATGCATAACCATACCTCTTACTTCTGGTCTCTTTCCTAAGTTCCTTTTTCTCCCTGCCTTCCCTAATTTAACATTCAATTTGTCCTCATTACCTACCTGGCCTATTGTTGCCATACAATCTGCATATACCAACCTAATTTCTCCTGAAGGCATTTTTATCTGAACAAATTTCCCGGAGGGGTCCGGTCCTTGAACAATTATTACTTGTCCTGCAGACCTACCATAGACTGCACCTTTTCCAGGGACATTCTCAACACAGTGAACCTCAGTCCCAGAAGGTATATTTTTTACCTTCATTGAGTTCCCAGGGAGAGCATCTACTTTCTCTCCAGAGACTAGGGTGTCACCAACCTTAATTCCTCGAGGAGCAATTATATATCTTTTCTCTCCATCTGCATACTGTAAAAGTGCCAAATGTGCTGTTCTATTAGGATCAAAGTAGAAACCAAGCACCTTTGCTGGGATACCGTACTTCTCTCTCTTAAAGTCAACCTGTCTAATTCTTCTCTTGAAACCACCACCTCGGTGCCTAACTGTAATTCTTCCTTGGTTATTCCTACCAGACTTCTGCTTCTTAGCAATAGTTAACTTTCTAGGACCAGAGTCCTTTTCTAGGTTTGACCTATCTTCCAGTTTTGTATTTCTTCTTGTCGAAGTTGTGGGTTTAAAATTTCTTACTGCCATTTTAATTCTTCAAAAATTCATCTATTTTATCTCCCTTTTTAAGGGTAAATACCATCTTAAGCATATCTGAGTTTCTTCTCTTTTTATTGCTCTTCCAATCTCTTTTTAATTTTCCTGGTCTTACAATACTGTTGATACTCTCGACTTTAACCTTATATTTTTCTTCAACAACCTTACTCGCCTCTATTTTGTTGACACCCCTTTGAACCAAGAACGTGTACTTATTTAGAGCGTTTGCCATATCGTATGTCTTTTCCGTTATAACTGGTTGTATTTTAATCTCCCTATTATTTGTCATTTAATAATCTCTCTTCTAAAACTTTAACTACTTTCTCATCTACCAATATCTTCTTTGCTAAAACTAAGTGCTTTGCATTTAATTTGTCAGGACTCTTAACCTCTGAGTTTTTAGAATTTCTCAAAAGTAATGCAACTTTGTCATCCGCAGTTACAAACAAGACTCTCTTGTCGTTGTCACTTCTGATCTTCTTTGCTGTGGTTGCAGTTACTTTTACAAATTCCAATTCCCTCTTTCTTAATCTCTCCGAGAGCATTATGCTTGTAGCCTTCCTTGCCATCTTCTTGTTTAACTTCCTACTAAAGTTTCTTCCTGAATCTGCAAAGGTTACACCTCCACCTACCCACAAAGGGGATCTAATGGAACCGTGCCTCGCCCTTCCAGTACCTTTCTGCTTCCATGGCTTCTTTCCACCTCCAGAGACCTCTCCCCTAGATTTCTGTTTAGCACTACCTTTTCTCTCATTTATTGAGTAAATATAATAGGCTTGAGCTACTAAATCTGCGTTGTAGGGGACTTCCCATACAGAAGGATTAAGTTTTGCTTCTACTTCCTTTTCCGTCTTTTTTGTTGTGGTTTTCTTTGTCTCTGCCATAATTATTCTTCAAATATTGCAACCATATCCCCCTTGGAACCTGGGATTGGGCCGGAAATTAAAACTAAACCATCTTCTATTGCTATTATCTCTTTCTCCTTCAATGTGACTTTATCTTGACCCATTCTTCCTCCCATTTTCTTCCCCTTAAGAACTCTTCCTGGATCTGTACCTGCACCTATAGAACCTGGTGCTCTTAATCTGTCAGACTGTCCATGCGTTCTTGGGCCACCCTTAAAGCCCCATCTTTTTACTACTCCAGCGAATCCTTTTCCTTTAGAAATACCAGTTACTGTAACTTTATCTCCAACAGAAAAGATTTCAGCTTTGACTTCATCTCCTGGCTTTAATTCTTCAGGATATTCCCCTTTAAAATACTTTCTAAGTACTGGGACTCCTTCTAATGCCTTGTATTTACCCTGCATTGCTTTGTTGTTTCTTTTCTTGTTACCTATCCCTAATTCAAAACCCTCAGGTTCTATATGTGAAAGAACACACCCTGTGGTGTCTATAATAGTTACAGGAACGACTTTGTCATCCCTGAAAACTCTTGTCATTCCCTTTTTTATTCCTATTAAAGCCTTCATTATCTAGTTATATTTATTAATTACTGTATACCGATATCCACACCTGCAGGCATCTGAAGATGTTGCAAGGCATCTATTGTCTTTGGGGTAGGATCAATGATATCTATTATTCTTTTATGAGTATTTATCTCAAAATGTTCAATTGAGCTTTTATAAATAAATGGCGAACGATTTACAGCAACCTTCCTTTTTCTAGTTGGTAAGGGAATAGGTCCAGCAACCTTAGCACCGGTGCTTATTGCTGTTTCTATAATACTTTTTGCGGACTTATCCACAACTACAGAATCATACCCTTTCAACTTTACTCTAATCTTCGTAGTACTTTTTGCCATTCTATTTAAAAGAGCTAAATTAAATTATTCTGTTAAGAGGGTAGCTCTTTTAAACTACCCTCTTGTACTCAACCTACTTAATAATCTCTGTTACAACTCCGTGTCCTACTGTCTGTCCTCCTTCTCTAATTGCAAAGGTAACTCCCTTTTCAATCGCGACTGGAGATACTAATTTAACAGTAAACTCGGTGTTGTCTCCAGGAGCAACCATTTCTACTCCCTCTTCTAAGACAACTTCACCTGTAACGTCTGCAGTTCTTACATAGAACTGTGGCTTATATCCTGTTACAAATGGAGTATGTCTTCCACCTTCTTCCTTACTCAGGACATAAACCTCTGCCTTGAATTCGGTGTGTGTTGTAATTGAACCAGGAGCTGCTAATATCTGTCCCCTCTCAAGATCTTCCCTCTTTAAGCCTCTTAACAATATACCTACATTATCTCCTGCTTGCCCTTCACTTAATGTCTTGTTAAACATCTCTACACCTGTTACTGCAACTTTCTGTGGTTTTCTTCCCATTCCTAGAATATCTACACTCTCTCCAACCTTTATCACACCTCTTTCTATTCTTCCTGTTGCAACAGTTCCTCTTCCCTCTATAGAGAATACGTCCTCTACAGGCATAAGGAATGGCTTCTCGATGTCTCTCTCAGGAAGATCTATATACTCATCGACTGCTTTCATCAATTCTCTTGCAGACTCTAATCCTTCCTCTTCACCTTTCTCTGCCTTAAGTGCATCTCCAACGATTATAGGAGCGTTTCCGTCGAAACCGTATTTTTCCAAGAGATCCTGAACATCAGCTTTAATAAGCTCTAAGATCTCTTCGTCAGCTTCTCCAAACTTGTTGATATATACTACAACCTTAGGTACTCCTACTTGCTTAGCAAGTAACAAGTGCTCCTTTGTTTGTGGCATAGCACCATCATTTGAGGAGATAACTAAAATTGCACCATCCATCTGTGCAGCACCTGTAATCATGTTCTTTATATAGTCTTTGTGACCTGGGCAATCTACTAATGCGTAGTGCCTGTTATCAGTTTCAAACTCAACGTGAGCTACTGAAATTGTAATAGACTTGGCTCTAGAATCTGGATCCTTATCTAGTTTGTCTATCATTGCTTCTGCTGTCTCCGGAGAGAAAGCTTTTAGAATACCTCGAACCAATGTAGTCTTACCATGATCAATATGACCTAAGGTTCCGATATTCATATGTGGCTTTGTTCTTTCAAAATCTGCCATGAATATATTGTTAAAAATTTAAATATATTAATTTCCTACTTCACAGATTCTTAATTTTAAGAATCTGCGTTGAATATTATCAAAAAGTGGTAATAGTTGCAAGGGTTTTTAACTATTTTTACCAGTCTTTCGTATCCTCCTTGTTCAAACGAATTCCATTCTTGACTATTTCGGATATAAGAATGAGAAACATTAGAACAGAAAGGACGAGGATAACTATATCATATTGTGTGACCAAATATCCATAGATATCATAAGATTTAACTGGTAGAAAGAACATTACAATAGCTATTATTATCCCTATTAGCCTAAACTCTGTAGGACCAAACCAGCCAAAAGAGTTTTTAGATTCACCCTTAACATATACTAGTAAATCAACGTTTATCATCATCGCAAGGTAGATAGCAGTGAGTAAAATTGCTATCTCTATCTTCACAAAGCCCGACAAACCTAATCCTAGTCCAAGCATTATCATAACAACTGCATCTACTATCTTGTCTATGTAGTAACCATAATTGGGTCTCGTTCTTTTCCTGTATCTCGCAATACTTCCGTCGAAAGAATCTCCGAACCAGTTAATTATTAAACCCAAAGGGACTAATCCCAAGTAATACCTGTTAATAAATCCAAACACGAATCCTATTGAAACAATTATGATCCCAATAACTCCAATTAGTGTGAGATGATCTGGACTAATCCAACTTGGGATTCTGGGACAAATTATTTCCTTTAGTCTTTCCTCCGCTTTTGCGGTAATTGCTGTATTAATCGCCTGTTGGGAATCTCTTTTGTAAACCACTTTCAAGTTTTCGAGGTCGAAGACTATCTCACCAGTTCTAATCTCCTCAAGCCAGTCTTTAATTTCATCAACAACACCTTGGAAATTTCCCTCCTTAAAAAATTGATTGATCTTCAACAGCCTCCCCTTACTAGCCTTGTTTCTTTTAGACATTATGGGTCGTTTAATTATCTATATGCTCCAGAGAACTATTACTTACCTTTCCCAGAGATCTCCTCTGCAATATTCTTTGGTACTTCTGCGTAGTGAGAAGGCTCAATGTTTGCGCTTCCTCTTCCACTTGTAATAGATCTTAGTTCATTAGTATAACCGAAAAGTTCAGAGAGTGGAACATGTGCAATGATCTTACTTATACTGTTTCCTATGCTTTCAGTCCCTTGAATCTGGCCTCTCTTACTACTTAGTGAACCTGTAACATCTCCCATATGAGAATCAGGAGTTTCAACCTCAACCTTCATTACTGGTTCTAATAGTATTGGGTCTCCCATTCTACAACCATCCTTGAAAGCCATTGATCCTGCAACTTTAAATGCAGC